>CBHXZU010000835.1:0-2611 GCA_966125105.1 uncultured Prosthecobacter sp. | reverse complement strand
AATCGCGGGAGTTCAGCTGCCGCAGGGAATGAAGACCGACGGCCTTTCCCTTGTGAAGATGCTGAAAGGCGGTCCCGCTCCCGAGCGCGAATACTTCTACTGGGAACTCCACGAAGGCCCGTTCATCCAGGCCGTGCGAATGGGTCAATGGAAAGCAGTTCGCAACGGCCCGAAAAAACCGCTGGAACTATACAACCTGGCGTCCGACGAGGCGGAGAAAACGGATGTCGCGTCGAAGAATCCCGAGATCGTCGCCAAGGCTGAAAAGCTTCTGCAAACGGCGCGGACCGAGGATTCAGCCTGGCCCATCACCGAGAACGCAAAGGAGCGCGCGCAGCTACGGAAGAAGATGGGAATCTCTTCCCGCGCCGAGAGCGCAGAGTAGGGGAGAGCATTCGCGAATTGACGGGCCGCAGCGGCCAGCGCATTCGGCTCGATGGCCACCGAGCCAATCCTGCCCAAGATGAACTCCCTATCTGCCCTGGCTCTTGCGTTCGTATTATGCAGCAGCCCGTCTGTCCTGGGCCGCGATTTCAAAACGGCCGTTTCGATCGCAGGTGACTCATTCCAGATCAATGGCCAGCTGACTTACGCCGGTCGGGAGTGGCGCGGACAAAAGATCGAAGGACTGCTCATGAACTCCCGGATGGTGCAGGGGATCTTCGATGATCGAAATCCCAATACCGCAGCGCGCTGGGCTTACTCCGATACCGGCAAGTGGGATCCCGACCGGAACACCCGCGAGTTCATCGAAGCGATGCCGGAATGGCGGAAACACGGGCTGCTTGCATTCACCATCAATCTCCAAGGCGGATCGCCGGAAGGCTATTCCGCATCGCAGCCGTGGCATAACTCCGCGTTCGAAGCGGATGGCGCATTGCGGTCGGATTACACCGCTCGCCTCGCGCGGATCCTCGATCGTGCCGATGAGTTGGGAATGGTGGTGATCGTCGGTTTCTTCTACTTCGGCCAGGACGAGCGACTAGCCGACGAAACAGCGGTCAAGCGCGCGACCGACGAGGCCACGCAATGGCTGCTCAATGGCGGATGGCCCAACGTGCTCGTGGAGGTGAATAATGAATGCAACGTTCGCTACGACCACGCGATTCTGAAACCGGAGCGCGTGCACGAGTTGATCGAACGCGTCCGCAGCCATGACCGGGCGGGACGCCGCCTCCTGGTCAGCACCAGCTATGGCGGGAACACGGTGCCGAAGGAAAACGTTGTCCGCGCAGCGGACTTCCTTTTGATCCACGGAAACGGTGTTTCAAAACCAGCCCGGATCGCTGAGATGGTCCGGCAGACGCGCGCCGTGCCCGGCTACACGCCGAAACCGATCCTCTTCAACGAGGACGACCACTTCGCTTTCGATAAGCCCGAGAACAACTTCACGGCCGCCATCTCAGAGCGCGCCTCGTGGGGTTATTTCGACTTCCGCATGACGGGCGAAAGCTTCGCCGATGGATACCAAAGCGTCCCAGTTATCTGGGGCCTCAGCAGCGACCGCAAACGCGGCTTCTTCCGCCTTCTCGCCGAGATCACCGGCGCAAAGTAAAATGCGCGAAGCATCAAACCTGGCGGCGTAGGCACCCTGGCCTGCGTGGGACGGAGGCGAAGGCGCAGAGCTTCGGCGATACCTGCTATTACGGTCCGAGGCGCCCCGATGCTTACCGCCACCGAGTCCCCGCAAAGGGCCGGGCCCTCTCGCTTCGCGGCGCGGGGGATGGAGCTTGTTTGGCGCGTTCCTTCAGCCAGCTCGTGATGAAAGGCCGGCCTAGATCGAGCGCGATCTTGAGCGCCCCGAGAAGCACCGCAGCTTTTCCGGCCTTTTGCTGTTTGGCAAAGATTGGTTGCGGCACGACCACCTTCTTGCCCATCGGCGGAAGCTTGGCGATCAGCAGGCCGAGCACGGCGGCTCCGCTGTACCAAACAAATGGATTTTCCCGCACGCTCCGGCGGAAGCGTTTCCCGATCGAAATATCTTCCTTTAAGCCGTGAATGTTCCCGGCGAGTTGCCCGCGAGCTTCCTGGAGGGTGCGGATTAGCGACTGCTTTTGAGTTGGGTCAGCCATGATTGATCCTTTTTGAGCTCTTCCCGTGTCTCCGGAAATGCCGTCTCCTTGGTGCGTTTCTTCGCCATCATGACGAGGAGCACAGCGCCACCGATGTGCAAAAGTGCCGCCACGCCTAACACTGCGATCCACGCATTTCCTCCACCAAAAAGCAGGGCGACAGCGAATACGATTGTGATCACCAGCATGATGTAGCCCAGGAGCACGGCCACGAGGCCGCCCACCGCCAATCCCGCAGCGATGCCGTAATTGATCCCCGCTTCTTTTGCCTCGATGGCAAACAGTTCCGCGTGAGCTTTGAGGTATTTCACGCTCGAAGAAAGAATCCCGGTGAAATGCGCGAACGTGCCGGGTCTCGTGGGATGGGTGGTAGTCATTGCGCTTACCCCGTAATCGCAGCATGCAGAACAGACGGGCGTAAGGATTCCTGCGATGCGTCAGCCACCGACCCGAAGCGCCGGCGTATTGGCAGAAATGCCTCCGATTGGACCTATCCGGGATTTTGTGTGCGGGGGATTCGGTTTGGTTGTGATGGGCGG
>CBHXZU010000834.1:0-2617 GCA_966125105.1 uncultured Prosthecobacter sp. | reverse complement strand
GTCCTTGTCCTTCAGCAGCGTCCAGTAATCCGAGAGTTTCTTCTTCTTCACTTCGACCGGAGCGTCCTTCGAAAAGATCAGGTAGGTGATGAACACGAGTACCGCGGGGATCAGCGCCAGGCCGAATACGGACTGCCACCCGTAAGTTTCCGCCACCCGCGGCGCGATGAGCGAATCGAGCACCACGCCCACGTTCCCAGCTCCCGCGAGGCCCATCACCAGGCCTTGCATGTGGGGCGGATACCAGCGGCCCGCCTGCGGCAGCGCCACGGCGAAACTCGCTCCGGCAAAGCCGAGGATCGCGCCGAAGGCCAGCGTCGCCCCGAACGTCGAGAGACCGGAGAGCCATGCGTAGGCCAGCCCGGCCATGACGATGATCTGTGAAATTAGCCCGGTGTTCTTGCCGCCGATGCGATCCACGAGAAGGCCCAGCGCAATTCGAAGCACGGCGCCCGACAGCGTCGGCACGGCAACCATCAGGCCTTTCTGCGCATCGCTCAGGTGCAGCGACTCGCCGATCTGCGTGGCCAATGGACCGAGGACGGTCCAGACCATGAAGCTGAAGTCGAAGTAGAGAAACGCCGTGAGGAGCGTCGGCCAGTGGCCGGATGAGCGAAGCGCGGAAAGTTTCAAGGTGTCGGTTGCTGTTTTTGACCCATTCCGCGGCGCGGAATTGAGCACCGCCGACCCCTTAGCTCCCGACGTGCCAACTTTGCCTCTCTGTGACAATCGATGGGGCGCGAAGATTTCATTGAATGCATGAATGATCTTCATGCAGTCCTCTGTAGCCTCTTGAATCCTCTGGGGGATGTTTGCCGCGCGCTCGTTTTCCAGCCCGGCGAATACCCCTCTTTTTTTTGCCACCTCGTGATCGCGCCGCCGATCATCCTTCTCGATCGGTGGCGTAAATTGATCACCCTGTGCATTGAGGGGAGCTTGGGCTTTCCAGCCCGAGAGCGAGGGACATTCCAGATCGAGGGACGGTGATTGCCTCAGCGGAAGTGTCCTCCACGGCGCCAGCGTTTTAGTTCGGCTCATGCGCTTGTCTCCTCCTCGAGAGCCCTCTCAGGCTCATTCATCCTGCGTGAACGGGCTGGAAAGCCCGTTCTTCCTTGGGGAGCGCAGCGAGTGCAACGAACATCCAAGACCAACTTCGTCCGTCACACCCGCTGCTAAACACCCACAACAGAAAAACTAATGCTCACTCCGGGCGCGCCGAACACCTGCGGCGGCCCGGAGTGAGATCCGCTGGCGCGGGTTGGACGCGCCGACGGTGAACACACCAGGAATCAGAACGCGATCGCCGCCTGGACGTAGCCGAAGTCGGCGTCGTCGCTCGCGCCCGTGTCCGCCAGGTAATCCCCGGCAAAGAAGTGGCTGTAACCAGCTTCCACGGTCAGCCATTTTGTGGCCGCATACGTCACGGTCAGATCCGCTTCGGAACCGGCGTAGTTGCTTGCCGAGCGGGCGGCTGGTGACAGGGGCCGAACGGCCGTTGCGCCGTTGGCGCGATACCAAACGTCATCGGTCGACGCGAGGAAGAAGGCGTGGTACTCAGCCTTCACGTTCACCTTCTTCACCGGCGAAAACTTAAAGCTGACTTCGATGTCATGCATGTTCTGCCAGGAGAACACGTCCATCTGCCCATAGAACTTGTGGTTCGTCGGGAAGAGGTTTTGGAACGTCTCAATGTCTCCATCCGTCGGGTTGTCGTCGCCGGAGCCGTAATTGTAAGCGACGCCGAGGCGCGGAAGCCAGGCGGTGTCGAACGTGTAGCCCACGCCTCCATGAATCGCGAAAGCGGTGAGATCGAGGCCGCGCACTTTGCCGGTCTGGAACGCGCCTTCTGCTTCATAGTCGAAACCAATCGGTTTCGCCGCCGCCGGGGCCACGACTGTCTTGCCATCCTTCGCGTAACCAGCGGGTTCCTGCGGAGCGAAGTAGCCCGGCTTCGACTTCACGCGGAAGCCGAGCGTGAGGAAGTTCGTGCTCGTGACCGCTTGTTCTTCGTGGAGGTGAAACGCGTAGAGGTCGGTGGTTTGGAAATCGAGCGCGGTTGTCGAGAAATAGAGTCCGCTGAAGACCTGCTCGCGCTCGGTCTCGTTGCCATTGAAGACGTCCGATTGGTTGTATCCCTCGCGATGCGGCGTCACGACGGTCGAGGCGAATGCATCGATCCACCACGTCGGCGCCTTGTAGCTCAGCTTCACCGCGTCGAACGTGCGGCCGATGTTGTTCCAATCGAATGCACCGACGAGGCGTTCGTCGCCGTAGCTCAGGATCTGACGGCCGACCTTGATCCCGAAGGGAATGTCCTTCGTGTTTCCGATCTCGATGTAAGCCTGGCGGAGATCGAATGGATCATCGCCTTCCGCGCCGAGAACGCCAGGGATGTCTGCGCGGTCGCTCAGCCATTCGCGGCTGTCCTGCCCTTGCGCGTAAATCTTCAGCCAGTCCGTCGGCTTCAGCATCAAGCCGATGCGGAAGCGTTGCAGAAACCAGTTGTCGTCGGTCAGCGCATTGACCGAGTCGTTGAAGTCAAAGTTATTCTCGCGGATTTCCCAGCGAAGGCGTTCCTGGACGTCGAAGACGACTGCTCCTTCGAAGAAGGAGAGCA
>CBHXZU010000833.1:0-2623 GCA_966125105.1 uncultured Prosthecobacter sp. | reverse complement strand
AACGCGGCGTGCCCGTGCGCGTGGAAATCGGACCTCGTCATTTGGAAAAAGGCACCGTCGCCGTCGCCCGCCGCGACCGTGGACACAAAGAGAAAGCGTTTCCGACAAACGACGAGTTCATCTCGACGATCGCCGCGACGCTGCAGGACATCCACGATACCCTGATCACCCGCGCCACGAAACTGCGCGACGAAAACACTGTGAAGATCGAAACGAAGGAAGACTTCGTCCGCTTCTTCACCGCGCAAAAGAAAGACAAGCCCGAGATCCACGGTGGTTTCGCGCTCGCGCATTGGGACGGCTCCGCCGAAGTGGAAGCCGAGATCAAAGAAGAGCTCAAAGTCACCATCCGCTGCATCCCCGACAACGCGCCCGAAGAAGAAGGCAAGTGCGTCTGGAGCGGCCGCCCGAGCAAAAAGCGGGTGCTCTTCGCGAAGAGCTACTGACGTCAGGCAATCTCGCCAAAGCAGTACGTACCTGCGGCAATGCCAAGGAGTTGCCGCAAACACGCGTGCCAACCGGAGCGGCGCCGCGTCCTCGCTGCCGTGCCGCGAAGTGGGCCGCTGAAATATGAACGTCAAACGTGGGAAACTCTTCCTGGAGGAGCGAACACCAGGACGCCCTCTGCGCGAAGCACAGCCATAGCCGTGGCAGCGGCTACGTGGACGAGTCAACGAGATCCGATGCGCGTCGCCTCAATGACACACAAAAGATCAGACGTTTCGCGTCGCGTAGTGGGCGTCCTGGTGTTCGCCCCTCCAAGATGAATTCCAATCAGAGCGGTGAGCAAGCTACAGAAACCAATCTGCGAAATCTGCGGTTAGCCTGCCTTGCCCTTCGCGTTCTTCACGCCGGCTCCCGACTAAATCGTCAAGCTCCGCGCCCGCGCCGAAATCGTCCACCGTTCTGTCGCCATCCCATCCTCCACCAGCACCCCCTCGGAATACAGCGCCACCGTCGGACAAACATGTTTCGGCAGCGCATGCAAAGGCTGCCCGATCGGAAACTCCTTCGCCATTGCTGACTCAATGACCAGGTGCTCCTCGCTCTGCATCACCAACTGCGCATCCGGGATCTCGGCGATCCGCGCGCGAATCGCCAACGGATTCTCCGCCGCGACCGCTTTGTGCCCAAGATCAAGCGTGAGCCGATTCATCGCCGGCTTGCTCACCACGCGAGTCAGCAGCACGGCCGCGATTTCAAACGGCATGTCTGCAAACTTCTCCGCGTAACTAAAATCCCATAGCACCGTCGTCCCTGGCGAACACTCGCGGTCTGCATACCCCGCGTGAAACGGAAACGTCGGCGACCCGCCGGCAATCAACGCCGGCACCTCGAGGTCCGACATCTCCAATTGCTTCCGCAATTCAATTACCGGCGCAAACGCCGCGTCGCACTGCTCACGCCGCGCACTGATTTCCGGCTCATGAATGTGCCCATCGTAAGCATGAAGCCCCGCCGCGCGCAGGCTGGGCGACTCGGCGATCAATCGATAAAGCTCCACCGCTTTGGTGCCCGGAAGCGTCCCGGTCCGCCCCATGCCGACATCGAGATCGAGATAAACGTCGATCGTCACCCCCGCAGCCCGCGCGCTGACGCTTAGCCCGCGAATCGCCGGCGCGCTGTCCGCGATGATCGAGAAATGCGTCTTCGGATACGCGCTCATCAATCCGCACAGCCGCTGTCCGGTCGGTCCCGCGGGAGGATACGCAAGCAGGACATCGTCCGCACCCGCCTGCGCGCACATCTCAGCTTCGGCAATCGTCGCCGCCTTGAACTTGGTAATCCCCGCGGCGATTTGCCGCCGAACGAGCGGCTCGAGCTTGTGCGTCTTCACGTGCGGACGCAGCCGCGCCGCGCCGCCCGCCATTTCAATCATCCGCGCGATGTTGCGATCGATCGCCTCGGAAAAGAGCAGCAGCGCAGGACTCGCAATCTCACTTTCGTTGGAGACGGAAAACTCAGGCTTCATGGGAGTGAGCAGTCGAGAAACTGCGAATGCGCGAACTAAACGAGTTCGAAGATCGCTTCGATTTCCACCGATATATTGCCCGGCAGCGGTCCCATGCCGACCGCGCTGCGAGCGCCGATGCCATTCTCCTCGCCCCAGACTTCGGCGAAGAGTTCGGAGCAGCCGTTAATCACTTTGGGGTGATCGTAGAAATCCGGCGCGCTGTTCACCATGCCCAGGACTTTGATGAGGCGCGCAACTTTATCGAGGCTCCCGAAGTGCTCGCGCAACGTCGCCAAAATCGCGAGCCCCACCTGCCGCGCTGCCTCCTTCCCCTCCTCGAGATTCAAATCCCGCCCGACGACGCCAGTGATGAGAGACTTATCCGCCTTGAGCGGACCGTGCCCCGAAACGTAGGCAAGATTCCCCACCACGACGACCGGCTTATAAACCGCGACCGGCTTCGGCGCCGGCGGAAGAGTTACTTTCAGGGCGGCGAGACGTTGCTCAGGAGTCATGCCGACAGCGGACCGGATGACAAAGACCGTCGTCAAGGCGAGAAAGCGAGGCGGGCGAAGCTTTACCCATGTCCATATCCAACAATTTCAGTCACCTCCTGACCGCGGCGTCCCGATAAGATTCTTGCAATCACAATGCACCGAAAAGCCGGTC
>CBHXZU010000832.1:0-2646 GCA_966125105.1 uncultured Prosthecobacter sp. | reverse complement strand
CACAACCGCGCCAATGCCATCGGCTGAATTCCTTCTGATCGATAACAGCAACTCTTTCACAAAGTTTGCGCTGTCTTCCCGCGATGAACTCGGCCCGACCCGCCGGGAACGCACCCCCGACCTCGACGGCCCCGCGTTGCGCAGCGTCTTGCGCGGGTGGAAGTTTGCTCGCGTCGTGCTCTGCAGCGTCGTGCCGGAGAAAGCGCGGCTCCTCCGGGATATTCTGAATGGCATCGAACTCCATGAGGTGACGCATCGCAGCAACCTCGGTGTCGGAATCGATTACCCAAAACCGCGGAGTATCGGCGCCGACCGGCTCGCAAACGCAGCGAGCGCAGCAGCGTTTTACGGTTCGCCGAGTGTGGTCGTCGATTTTGGGACAGCTGTGACCTTCGACATCCTGGCGAAAGGCGGCCGATATGTGGGCGGGGTTATCGCGCCTGGCCTTGAGGCCATGACCGATTATCTCCACCAGCGCACTGCCTTGCTCCCAAAGATCAGCCTGCTCGAGCCCCCCAGCGCGATCGGGAAATCAACGAAGCACGCCATGCTCGCGGGAGCGGTTTACGGTTACCGAGGGCTGGTCCGCGAGATTCTCCGCAAGATCAAAGAGGACCTCGGTGAAAAGCGGCTGAAGGTCGTGGCGACAGGAGGTTATGCAACGCTCATCGCTGCAGGCGCGCCGGAGATTTCGGCGGTCCACGAGCATCTCACTCTCGAAGGATTACGACTGATCGGCGGCTTGAACTTCCGGTAGTCCGCGCCCGCTCCGGCGATACATCTACACGACAGCGGGCGTAGCTTCCGCCGGCGCGGGATCAATCCACTTGCCGTGCTCTTTGATCAGGTCCTTCAGGCGCTCCACCGCTTCGGCTTGGGGAATGTTGAACTTCACCGGCTTCTTGCCGACGTAGAGGTTGATCTTCCCCGGTGCGCCGCCGACGTAGCCAAAGTCGGCATCCGCCATCTCACCGGGACCGTTCACGATGCACCCCATGATCGCGATCTTCACTCCCTTGAGATGCACGGTCGCGGCTTTGATACGCGCCGTGGTTTCCTGGAGATTGAAAAGCGTTCGGCCGCAGCTCGGACATGCAACGTAATCGGTCTTAAAGATGCGATTGCCGGAGGCCTGCAGCGTATTGAACGAAAGACGCAACGATTGACCTGGAGCCGCTTCACCTTGCACGAGAACGGCATCGCCGATGCCGTCGCAGAGTAGCGCACCCAGGTTCGTTCCAGCGGCCAGCAGATGGTCGACAAAACCGGAGCCCTCCTGCTCGCCAGCGGGCGCGACAGGATGCAGCGTGTCCTTCAGCAGGATCGGATGCCGCGCATCCAACCGTGCCGCAAGCAGGCGAAAAGCCGCGATCACGGGCAATTCCAAGCCGTCCTTCACCGTGACGAGGTGAGGCTCATCAGCATCCTTCATCGCTGCGATGGCGGCAGCATCACGCGGATCGAGCTCGATCACCGTGCCGGACGCGATAACGAAATCCGGCGTGAAATCTCCGAGCCGAGCGAACTTGTGAGCGAGCAGCGCCGAGCGTTCGGGCATGATTCCCACCCGCGTGACCTCCTCGCCCCCCACCGCCACACGCGTTCCTTCCGGGAAGGCCGCCGGCAGCTCGAGGCGGGTCGTCTCCCGACGCGTGTAGGCAAATGGATCCCAAGACGGCGCCGGCTCTCCACCCACATTGCTGGCTTCCGAGCGCTGTGCCGTCGTCAATGTTTGCCGCACCAGCGCCTGCGCCACCGGGATCTCGTGCACGCTGTCCTCAGTCAATGAAACGCGGATCGTGTCGCCAATCCCGTCACTCAACAAGGAGCCGATGCCAATGGCGGACTTGATGCGGCCGTCCTCTCCGTCACCTGCCTCGGTCACACCGAGATGCAGCGGGTACTGCCAGGATTCCGCCTCGCCCTTCTTCTCCTCGAGCAGCAACCGCGCAGTGAGCAGGCGATAAGCCTCGATCATCACCTTCGGGTTGCTCGCCTTCATGCTGAAGACGAAGTCATGGTAGCCGTGCTCGCGGGCGATCCGGGCAAACTCCAGCGCGCTTTCCACCATGCCGAGCGGCGTGTCGCCGTAGCGGTTAAGGATGCGATCACTGAGCGACCCGTGGTTTGTGCCGATCCGCATGGCGCGACCGTTCTCCTTGCAAAACTTCACCAGCGGCGAGAAGCGCTCGCGGATCCGCTCCAGCTCCGCTGCGTACTCCGTGTCGGTGTATTCGCGAATGTTGAACTTCTTGCTGTCCGCGTAATTGCCCGGATTGATCCGCACCTTTTCCACCCACTTCGCCGCTTCCATCGCTGCCTCGGGCTTGAAGTGAATGTCCGCCACGATTGGCACGTGGCAGCCCTGCGCGCGGAGTCCCGCCACGATGTGCTGGAGGTTCGCCGCATCCTTCACCGTAGGCGCGGTGATGCGGACGATCTCACAACCGACGCCGACCAGATCCAGCGTCTGCTGAATGCAGGCCGCGGTATCCATCGTGTCGCACGTGAGCATCGACTGCACACGGATGGGATTGCTCCCGCCGACTCCCACTCCCCCGATGTTCACGGCGCGGGATGGCCGACGTTGGTACCGATAAAGCGATGCGCAATATTCCATGGACACTCCCAAGAGAATGACGACGC
>CBHXZU010000831.1:0-2647 GCA_966125105.1 uncultured Prosthecobacter sp. | reverse complement strand
TTCACGTTTTGGATTTATTGATCATGTCGCATCCGTTGCTCGCCTCCTCTTTTCACGATATCACGCAGTTCTTCGTCAAAGGCGGGATCTTCATGGTTCCGCTCGTGGCCTGCTCCATTGCCGCCGTTGCGGTGATCATTCTCCGCGGGCTGGCGCTGCGGCGGCACTTGATCATCCCTGCCGAGCTGCAGGGAGAAATCGAACGGCTGCAGCCGAACGACACGACGGATGCGGTGGTCCGGCTTTCCCGTTACGTGCGGAGCGATGAATCGACGCTCGCTCGCATCGCCCAGGTGGGTCTCTCGAACCTGCACCAGCCAAAGGACGAAAACCTGAATGCCGTGCAAACGGTGGCGCGTCACGAGATCGGTCAACTGGAGCACGGCTTGCATGTGCTGGAGATCGTCATCGGAATCGCGCCGCTGCTGGGGCTGCTCGGCGCGGTCAGCGGTTTGGTCGCGGTCTTCGGCGCGTTCGGCTCGAGTGCGAATCAAAGTGATCCGCACGTGATCGCGAACGGCATTTCGGAGGCGCTCAGCACGACGGTCGTCGGCATCGCAATCGCGATCCCCACGCTCATCGCGCACGGCCTGCTTTCGAAGCGCGTGGAAACGATGGCGGCGGACATGGAGTTGCTCGTCTCGGGTCTGCTGACGAAGTGCTACAACCAAAAGATGCGCCGCGGGGGCGGACTCGACTACGCGCTGGAGGCAAACGCGTGAACTTCTACCAGCGCCGCCGCCGGCGACCCGAGGTGATCATCGTGTCGCTCATCGATATCTTCGCGATCCTCCTGATCTTCGTGATCGTGACGACGACCTTCAAAAGCGCGCAGCCGGCTGTGACGATCAAGCTGCCGGAATCGAAGGCTGCTGTCGCCGCTGAGAAGGGCGACGAAGCGCTGCGCCTCTCGATTTCCGAGAAAGAGGAGATCTTCCTCGGTGCGAAGCATGTGCCCCTCAGCGAGCTTCGCGGGGAATTGGAGGCGTTGCAGAAACTGCCACGCCCGCCTCGGCTGGCGCTCGCCTCGGATAAGCGCGCGCCGTTTGGCACGGTCATCGCGGTCATCGATGTGCTCAAGCAGGCTGGGGTCAAAGGCGACCTCGCCGCATTCACCGAGCAGGCGACGAAATAGAGGCGGCGGCCTCTGCAATATCGCGGGCGCTGTTGTGTCGCCCGCTTCGGGGCTCTGACCGCTTGGGCGGTTTACCCAGGGCGTCGCTCATTCTTCGCTTTGCCCTGGGCTGGTATGCGGTTGGGCCCTTGGCCCGCCAATGCACGTAGAGCAACTGCCGAAATAGAGGCGGCGACGACAGCAAGCGCCGAGCACTCAGCCTGTAACAGTCTCGGCGGCCTGTCACAGCGGCCCAAAGACCATGCATAGGGCGGTTCCCACAATTGTTTTCCGGATCGCGCAAAACTTTTGAGAAAGGATTGACGGGATTCGTTGGATTAATCGGAAAGGATTTTTGGCAGATGCGATATCAATTCAGCGCATCGCGCTTGGTTTTGCACGCAGCTCGAAGTGCGGGATCGCGCGCAGGAGTGACTGTTGGGAGCTGCGCCTGCGAAGCTCCGTAGGAGCGACCTGTTTCTAGCTATCGGCTTCCATTCGACAGAGCCCCAGCGGGGCGACATCGAACGCTGGCCAACCTGAGATGTCGCTCCCCTGGAGCTGTTCCGATTGGAAGCGTCGTGCTATAAACGGGTCGCGCCTACGGAGCTTCGACTCCCGTCCTCGCAAGTAGTTACCCAGCCGAATTGCCAGGGCCCCGAAAGCGGCGCCACAGCAGCGGCAGCACGGGAAACTTCTAAAGGCAATCGCTGCAGCCCTGAAGAAGCGCGCCACCACCCAAAGCGACCGGTCATTGACGACCCCGCGCACCGCCACTACCTACCCCGCGTGCTTTCTGAGAAATACGTTCTGCCCAACTGCCAGGCCTCGGTGCTGTGCGAGGACATCCGCCGCGAGATCACGGGGATGCAAACCCTGGTGGGAGTCATCAATGCCGTTCCCGCTCCGCAGGTGCCTGTCGGTTTCCTGAAACTTTGCCTCTGGACCCGCTGGTGCAACGGAATCGGGCAGTTCAAGCAGACGGCCAAACTTCTCGACCCGTCGGAAAAGGTCCTGGGCGAGAGCAGCGTGAACTTCCAGCTCAAGGACATGGAAGTGATGGCCACGAACGTAAACCTGTTTGGCGGAATCCAATTTAAGGAATACGGCACTTACCACGTGGAGGTGCTCCTGGATGATCAGCTCATCATCCGCTACCCGCTACCGGTGGTGAAAGTGAATCTCCCCGGCCAGCCCGCGGCCCCGTCGGGGCCAGCGCCTGCGGGTCTTTAAAGTCGCATAGGAAATCAGATCGGCCTCGTGTAGCCCGACACCTTCGGACTGCTGCGGCAAGGCAGCTTGAGCGCACGCGGCTTGCTTAAGGAAGAATCACCGCGGTCCAAACGGCTCCAGGCAGTGCGGCTTTGCTGCGTTCCACCGAATTCCGGCGGCGGTGCCTCCGGGTAATTCAGCGGTGCCTCAGGGGAATTCCGCCGTCCTTCAGGGAGACACAGCCATACTCAAGGGGAGTGCAGCCGTCCTTCAGGGGAGTACAGCCGTCCTTCAGGGGAGTACAGCCGTCCTTCAGGGGAG
>CBHXZU010000830.1:0-2655 GCA_966125105.1 uncultured Prosthecobacter sp. | reverse complement strand
AACGGATGGTCTGCGGGCAGGGGTTCGGGGTCGGTGACATCGAGCCAGGCGGCGCCGACTTGTCCTGAAGACAAGGCATCTGCCAGCGCGTCCTGATCCACAGTGGCGCCGCGGCCGATGTTATAAAAGATTGCGCCGCGTTTGAGTGCGGCGAAACGCGGAGCATCGAAGAAGCGCCGCGTGGTGACGCTTTCCGGCAGGATATTGATGACGTGATCTGCCTGCGCGAGGGTGGAAGGTAGCGCCTCGTCGGTGATGACGGGAATGCCTTCGTCCCCACGCGGGCTGCGTCGGTAAGCGATCACGCGCATGTCGAGCGGCGCGAGCAATTCGGCGAGACGTTTGCCTATTGCGCCATAACCGAGGATGAAGGCCGTCTCTCCGCGCAACACGCGGCAGGTTTCGCGGAGATCTGTCCATTCCGCGCTGCCGTTGGCGGCGTGGCTGGCGAGTCCACTCGGAATGTTCCGCGCCTGCGCCAGAAGGAAGCTCAGCACGTGCAGCGCGCAGCCTTCCTGGTAGACCGTCGCGCTATTCGAAACGGCGATGCCGCGGGCCGCCATGCTCGCGCGAAAGTCAGGCGTATCGTAGCGCGTGATTCCGGAGGAGCTGACGTGAATCCATCGCAGCTTCCCGGCTTGCGCGATCGATTGCAAATCCGGCTGGCCAAATGCCACATCCACTGTCGCGAAGGCGGGATCCAGATCAGCTTTCGCGAGGACGGATGTGATGGGCTTCGCTGGAAAGATCAATTCGTGTCCCGCTGCGCCGTCGCGAAGGACGGACAGCGCGTCCGGTGGCATGGCGAGATCGACGTAGATGCGCAAACGAGACATGCTATTACGGTAGCGAAGCCGGCCAGGATTTGACCAGCGGGTCATTCAGAAATGGCGGGGGCTTCGAAGCAAAAGCAAACAAGCCGAAGGCTGGTTGGAGCCTTCGGCTTGTGAAGTTGCAAAGAGGCGGGCCGCCTCTGCCACTCTGATAAAGGGGAGTTGTCTATTTCGCCGGCAGGTTTTTGCCGTTCGAATTGATGCGCGCTTTTCCGATGAAGGTCGCGCCGTCACCCATGAGGAGACGATTCGAAGTCAAATCGCCGACGAGTTCCGCCGATTCCTTCAGCTCGCACTTGGTGGCGACGACCACGTTGCCGGTCACCGTGCCGTGGAGCAGAAGGGTTTCGGACTCGATGTTGCCGACAATCTTTGCGCCGGGTGACACCGTGAGATGCGGGCCTTTGATGCCTCCGCCGGTCAGTTTTCCGCCGAAGGTCAAATCGCCGGAGAAGGTGATTGAACCGTGGATTTCAACATCACTTTGGACTGAGCTTTTCACCATGGGTTTGGGTCCGTTCATTTAAAGAGGTTTGGATAAAATGAAAGCGCGGCACCACTCTCCTGAGCGTGATTTTTTCGCGAGGGAATAGCCCCCATTCGTCACAAAGTCCGCGCGCATCCCTGCTATCGCGCATCGGCGCGATCAGAGCAACTCGCGCGCAAAGAACTCGCGACAAAATGAATGGGTTCGCGACTGGATTCTTCCGCGAACTGGATGCTTCCGTTGGATTTCGGGAGTCGCTATGACGCGCGCTCTCAATTTCACGTGGATGGCAAAGCCGAAATCCAAAGCTTTTGCGCGCATCCGGGCCGAGGTGATTCGGCTCGTTGGGCTGATTCCAGAAGGCAAGTTCACCACCTATGGGAGCATCGCGGTGCACATGAACGTGATGGCGCGTCACGTCGCATTCGTCATGAGCCGGTTGACGGAGGTGGAAGCGCAACAATTGCCCTGGCACCGCGTCGTGAGCGCCGACGCCCGGAACAGCCCGACCCTGCAGCCATCCATTGCAAGGGGGCCGCGACAACGACTGCGCAGCGAGGGAATGAAAATCAACTCGGCGGGCTACATCCAGGAAGACGAGTCGCATTTTCACAACGTGGGAGCGCGTCGGAATATCCGGTGGAGCGATGTTGAGGACGAATAGACAGAGGTCGGATGTAAGAAATCAGAAGTCAGGGCCACCCCACGGCCATTCAACCTGATCCGTGACTTCGGGTCTCTGACCACTTCTCCGGCAATCAAGCCAACGATTCCCGACCGCGGCGCTGCAGAAAAATGCGTTGGGTCGGTCACACTTCATTACTCTGTCTCGTCTCCTTTTTGCATGAATACGACAGCAACAGCCCCTGAGGAACTCGCAGCTTCCCGCGCGGCACTTCAGGCGTTTGGCAAGCATTACGATTACGACGTCACTTACCTCGAGGAATTGATGGATGCATCTCCAGGGGCCTTCCGCGTGTTTGAGGCGGCGATGGGCATGGGACGTTTCCAAAAGGCGGCCCCGCAGGATTTGCTCGTGATCGCCAAGATCGCGGCGATGCGCGTGCAGGATTGCGGGCCTTGCACTTTGCTCGGAGTGAAGATGGCGCGGGAGATGGGCTGCGACGAGACACTCATTCGCGGCGCGCTGCACGGCGGTAAAGGGCTCAATGCGGAGCAGCGCGACGTCTACGATTACGCTCGGGGCGTGGCGGCAAATGAGGAACTCGATCCTGAACTCTTGCCTCGCTTGCAGGCGCGGTGGGGAAGAGAAGTCGCCGCTGAACTCGCCGTGAATATCGTGGCCACGCGATTGTATCAGACCCTAAAGCGCGC
>CBHXZU010000829.1:0-2687 GCA_966125105.1 uncultured Prosthecobacter sp. | reverse complement strand
CGAGTCGTAGGCGCAGCCGAGGCCATCGTCGGCCTCTGGCTTGCGTCTCGGCAGAGCCGGAGCTCTCCATGAAGTTCACTCACCCGCGCGTGCCTGTCGCGTGAGCGATTCGCGCCTGCGACTCATGAGCAGGGTCGCGCTGGCCAGCGCGCGCGTCCGTGTGAAATCCTGGCCAGCCGCGAATAATCGCCGATGAAGATCGAGGATTACGGTTTCATTGGAGACACGGAGACGGGCGCGCTCGTCGGAGCAAACGGATCGATCGATTGGTTGTGCATGCCGCGATTCGATTCGGACGCGTGTTTCGCCGCGCTGCTTGGAGACGCCCGCAATGGCTGCTGGAGGATCGCGCCGCGCGGCCGCGATGGACCCGGAAAGCAGCGCTACCGCGACGACACACTTGTGCTCGAAACAGAATGGCATACTCCCGATGGCGTTGCGCGAGTGGTCGATTCGATGCCTCCACGCGGCAAGTATCCCGACATCGTTCGCACCGTGGAGGGACTGGAAGGCACGGTGCGCATGGAGATGGAATTGACCATCAGGTTCGACTACGGCGTGACCGTTCCCTGGGTGCGGAAGGAAACGGGCGGTATATTTGCCATCGCCGGGCCGAATGGCCTCGTCCTCAATACGGACGCGCCCACCCGCGGTGTCGGGCTATCGACGGTCGCTGACTTTGAAGTCACCGCCGGCGACGAGAAGAGTTTTGTTCTCACGTGGTTTCCTTCGTCCGAGCGCGCGCCGGAGCCCGTGAACTCCCGCGAAGGGCGCATTGCTGCGGAAGAGTTTTGGCGCTCCTGGGTTTCTCGCTGCACCTACAAAGGCGAGTGGCGGGACGCCGTCGTTCGCTCCTTAATCACGCTGAAGGCGCTCACTTTCGCGCCGACTGGCGGCTTGGTCGCGGCGCTCACAACCTCCTTACCGGAACTGATTGGTGGTGAGCGGAACTGGGACTATCGCTACTGCTGGCTCCGCGACGCAACGCTCACGCTTTATGCGCTAATGCTGGCCGGCTACACGGAAGAAGCGGTTGCGTGGCGGGATTGGCTGCTGCGCGCAGTCGCTGGCGATCCGGGGCAAATGCAGGTGATGTACGGCGTCGCTGGCGAACGCAGGCTGACCGAAATCGTTCTTTCGCATTTATCCGGGTATGAAAACTCCCGCCCGGTTCGCATTGGCAACGCTGCCGCCGCCCAGTTCCAGTTGGACGTTTACGGCGAGATCATGGATGCGATGCATCTTTCCCGCGAGATCGGCATTCCTTGCGACACGGCGTCATGGGCGCTGCAACGGCACCTGCTGGAGTTCGTCGCCGCGCATTGGCGGGAACCCGACGAGGGGATTTGGGAAGTGCGGGGTCCGCGGCGCCACTTCACGCATTCAAAGATGATGGCTTGGGTTGCGCTCGATCGCGCGGTGAAGGCCGTCGAGCAAGCTGGGCTGGACGGAGACGTCGCCCGGTGGCGCGAAGAACGTGACGCCATCCATCGCGAAGTTTGCGCTCGCGGCTACAACGTCCAGCGCGGGGCGTTCACGCAGTTCTACGGGTCCGATCGGCTCGATGCGAGTTTGCTGCTCATGCCGCAGATGGGATTCCTGCCCGTGACTGATCCGCGCACCGCGAGCACCGTCGACGTGATCGCCAGGGAGTTGGTCGTCGATGGATTTGTGCAGCGCTATAGCCCGGAAAATACGAGACCGGTCGATGGACTTCCCTCCGGCGAGGGCGCCTTTCTGCCGTGCAATTTCTGGATGGTGGATTGCCTCCACGCGCTTGGTCGAAAAGAAGAAGCGCGGGATTGGTTCGAGCGATTGCTGAAGATCCGCAGCCCGCTGGGGCTGCTCGCCGAGGAATGCAATCCAACCTTGAAGCGCATGGTCGGGAATTTCCCCCAGGCCTTCTCGCACGTTGCACTGGTGAACTCCGCCTACAATCTTTCCGCCGCCACCGGACTCTCCAGCAAGCGCGAGCGGGAATAGCGAGTGGCCCCCCAGCGCGGACGACCGGGAACTTTTTAGACAGGATTTACAGGATTTTTGGATTACAGGATTTTGGGGTTGGGCAAATTGGGAGGGAACGTTCTCGAGTGCGCGCCGGCGTTTGAAAACCCGCACCCTTTCTCAGCCCGCGCGGCAAGCGAATGGATCCTCTCAGCCTAAAACCGAGAATGAGAAATCACCGCGACGACGCAACGGACGCAACGGTGGAGGATTACTGCGTGATTGAGGGGCTGTTTGGCTCTCCCTGCGGGTGAGCGGTAGACTACAACTAACTTCCCTGCCAGGACTGATCTGCGTCGCGTTCGTCGCGTCGTCGCGGTTAATTCAATCGCCGTTTTTAGGCTCAGGGCCGTTCACTCGAAAAAATCCTGCAATCCTAAAATCCTGTAAATCCTGTTTCTCCGCCTCTGTCAGATGGCTCGTCGGTCGAACTGCCACCAAAAGACAAACCGCGGGTGCCACCTTTCGGCGACACCCGCGGTCGTAATTGTTTTAGCTAAGCGAAAACGCGCTTACTTCTGTCCGGGACGGTAGTCCTCGAACGCGCTGGCGAACGCCTGGTCGAGGCCGACCATGTCTTCGCCGGGCTTGAGCGCCGTCTCGAAGGCGGCGGCTTCGCGCTTGATGTCTTCGTCGCTGTAGTTCGCAGCCTTGATCGAGAGACCAATGCGGCGCTCCACCTT
>CBHXZU010000828.1:0-2701 GCA_966125105.1 uncultured Prosthecobacter sp. | reverse complement strand
AGACGAGAAGCAGCGCGTCGCCGAGAAGGTGGCCCGCTTCACCGGTCTTTCTGTGCAGCAAGTGCTCGATAACGATCTGCGCATCGATCCGAGCTTTTTCCGCGAATGGCTGCTGCGCAAAGAGGGCAAGATTCTCGGACGCTTCGATGGTCGCGTCGTGGCAGAGGACGGCGACCGCGGCTCAAATCGCCCGGAGTTCGACCCGAGCTTCAGCTTCATCGTCGGTCCGTTTAGCGCGATGGCCAACGCCTATACCCGCGCGCAACTCGGCTTTGAAAGCGATCAACCATATCGCGTGCTCACTCCCCTGCCCTGGAATTACACGCGCTTCGCCGGCCGCTACGCCGGCACCGATAATGCGATGGCGGATGCGATGAAATCGAATCCTCGCCTGCGCGTGCTCATTTGCTACGGCCTGCGCGATCTCGCGGTTCCATTCGAAGCCACGCGGTATTCATTCGATCACCTTTCGATTCCGCAATCGCTGCGGAAGAACATCATCTACGCTCCATACGAGAGCGGTCACATGATGTATCTGCTGGATAAAGACGCGAAGAAGCTGCGCGAGGACATCGTCACATTCCTGCGCGCAGCGCAGTAGTTGTGCGGGCTTCTGCTGCTACCGGCTGCTACTTCACATAACCGAGCGCCACGAGCCGGGCAAACGCAGCGAGGGTATTCGCGTCGCGGATTTCGCCCGAGGCAATCATCGCCCGCAGCTCGTCGATGGAAAATGCGCGGCATTCGGTGATGGATTCCGCCGCATCGGGCTTCGCTCCATGCGGGCTCGCGACCACGGGGCGCGCCAGCAAGAGATGGCTGTGCTCGTCGGTAAAGCCGGCGCTCGGAAAGAAGTGCCCGAGCGAAATCACTTCTCCGCCTTCGGACAAATGGTGACCGGCCTCTTCCTCGAGTTCGCGCAGGCCCGTCGATCGGATGGCGTCCTCCGCCTCGTGCTCGTCGATTTGCCCGGCCGGAAACTCCCAAATCGTCGCGCGAATCGGCACACGTTCCTGGCGGACGAGTAGAAACCGGCCGTCCGCCGTCTGCGGGGCAATGACGACCGCGCCTTTGCGATGCGTCACCGTCCAAGTGAAAGGCTCGTGCCGCGTTGGCGACGTGACCTTCACGCCGTGCACTTCGAGATAACGGTTCGCGAACAGGATGTCGTCAGCGACCGTCTTCCAACCGTCCTCGTGCTCGATGAAATCGTGGAATGCCATGGCGATTACTTTGCGAGCTGTTGCTGCCAGCGCGTGAGCTGCGCTTCGACGTTTTGCGGCGATGGCGCCCCGATGGCTCTGCGCGCCGCCATGGCGCGCTCAAGTTTGAAGCAATCGTAGAGGTCGGGCTGATAGTCGTTCGAGATCCCCTGGTAGTCGGCGATCGTGAGCTGAGGCAAATCACAGGCGCGCTGCGTGCATAGGGCCACAGCCTTTCCAACCAGTTCGTGCGCATGGCGGAAAGGAACGCCGCGATTGACGAGGTAATCCGCAAGGTCTGTCGCGAGCAGCATGGGATCCGCAACAGCCGCGGCGCACGCGGCGCGGTTCGCCTTTACGCCGCCAATCATCCCGGTGAACACCGCGAGCGAAGCCTTCACCGTATCTACGCTGTCGAACACCGGCTCCTTGTCCTCCTGCATGTCGCGATTGTAGGTCATCGGCAGGCCTTTGATCGTGGTGAGCAAGGAGACGAGATTGCCGAATACGCGTCCCGCTTTGCCGCGCGTCAGCTCAGCGACATCGGGATTCTTCTTCTGCGGCATGAGCGAAGAACCCGTCGTGTAGGCGTCACTCAGAGTCACAAACTTAAACTCGCTCGAGGCCCAGAGAATCACGTCTTCGCTCAAGCGCGAGAGATGCGTGGCGACCAAAGCGAGCGCGGAGAGCAATTCCACCGCGAAATCGCGATCGCTCACGGCATCCATCGAATTTTGCGTGACTCCATCGAACTTCAGCAAACTAGCGACCAGCTCTCGATCGAGCGGGATGGTCGATCCGGCAATCGCGCCACTTCCGAGCGGCAGCACATTCATGCGTTTGCGCGCATCCACGATGCGCTGCGCGTCCCGCTCCAGCATCTCCACGTAGGCGAGCAAGTGATGGGCAAAATAAACCGGCTGCGCGCGCTGCAGGTGCGTGTAGCCGGGAAAAATCACGTCCTTCTCCCGCGCGGCGAGATCCACGAGCGCCCGCTGCAACCCGCGAACCAAACCGATCAAGGCATCACATTCATCCCGCAAGTAGAGCCGAATATCCGTCGCGATCTGGTCATTGCGACTGCGCGCGGTGTGCAGTTTCGCCCCCGCCGCGCCGATGCGCTTGGTGAGCTCCGCCTCGATATTCATGTGAATGTCCTCGAGCTCGATCTTGAACTCGAACTTCCCCTCCCGGATCTCGTCCCGGATCTGCTGCAGGCCAGCCACGATCTGCCCGCGCTCCTCCTTCGTAATCAGTCCCGCTTTTTCCAAAGCGGCGCTGTGCGCGATGGACCCCTCCACGTCATGCGCATAGAGGCGCCAGTCGAAACTGATGCTCTCACTAAAAGTCTGAAGCAACTCGGCGGTCTGTTCTTGGAAACGGCCTTTCCACATAGACGCGCACTTTTCGCAACTGCTCCTTGGGGTGCAAGACTGCGCGCGCGCCAAAGGGCATAATAACCAGCGCTTGCGTTTGGCCGAGCGCTTTGAAAGGTTCCG
>CBHXZU010000827.1:0-2703 GCA_966125105.1 uncultured Prosthecobacter sp. | reverse complement strand
CTGTCCGCCGGATCCGTGCGGGACGATGCATCGATCACTCAAACGTTTTTGGTGGCTCGTCGAACTTTTGCCCGCCCGTCGATTCGATTGGGACAAAAGGAAGTCCCTATGGCGATATCAGCCGAACAAGCCGCGGTTGATGATCAATAAACCCGGGACCCATTGGGTGCACCAAAGCGTGAATGCCCGGATGGATAAGTTGACGGATTACCGCCCGAAAAGTCTCCCAGCCAACCACTCGTTCCCGACTGAAACCTAATCTGGCGAGGCCTGCGAACCGGGACAGCCGGCGCGATGTTTCTCATGGGACAAAAACGTTTGTGATCGACCAACCATGGCTGGTAGAGCGCGTGCCGCATGCCCATCCAACCCTTCATTCGCGGCCTATCCCTGTTCAGCTTCATTGCGGCCGCCTGCGCCGTGAATGTTTATTTTGGCACGACGGCACGCGCGCAATCCCGCACTTCCAATCGCGAGGATGATCTTTCCAGAAACTCATGGAACGCGCGCGATCGCATTCCGCTCGAGAAGTTCGTCGTGCAGAGTCATCGGGGAGCGGGCGTCCTTGCGGAGGAAGGAACGCTCGAGGCTTTCGAACTTGGTTGGAAACTGGGGACTTACCCAGAATCCGACCTGCGCTCGACCAAAGACGGTGTGATCGTCACCTTTCACGACAATAACTTCGCGCGGGTCGTCAAAGACGCTTCCCCCGAGTTAAAGAAGAAAGGAGTGGAGGATGTCACGTTTGCCGAGTTGTCGCAGCTTGATGTTGGTTCGTGGAAGGGAGAGGCATTCAAAGGCCGCCGCGTCCTGCCCATGTCTACCGTGTTCGAACTGATGCGGGCAAATTCTGAGCGCCACATTTACATGGATGTGAAGCGCATCCAGTTTCCGAAGCTCGCGGCGGAAGTGAGGAAGTATGGCGTCGAGCGGCAGATCGTTCTCGCTTCACCAAAAGTGGAGCAGTTGCGCGAATGGAAGGCACTGGTGCCTGAATCGGAGACTCTGCTCTGGATGCATGGCAACGAAGCGAAGCTCACCAAGGAACTCGCCGCCCTGCGCGCCGCGAAGTTTGCGGGCGTTACATCGGTGCAAATCCATGTGTATCCGAAAGTGACCACAGACTCGTGGGCACCGCCGGCAGATGAAAGTCCCGCGAACAATCCATTCCGGCTGCCCAACAAGTTTCTGCGGCAGACCGGCGAGGAGCTCCGCGCTCATGGCGTGCTTTTCCAGACCTTCCCTTACACCGATGATGCTTCCGCTTACCGGAAGCTACTCGATCTCGGTGTGATGTCCTTTGCGACGGACCACCCCGATCAGGCTATGCGCGAGATCAAAGCGTATTACGCGGAGAACGCTCCTGCGAAGCCATAGGGAAGATCGGCAAACCGTCGCGAAAGCTCGCCGCAGCGCTCAGGATCGTCGTTGGGCAGCGCAGCCCCTATCGTCCGCTCGATGGCAAAGGTTCATCCAGCACTTCGCGAATTTTGTCCGCGAGCATCACCATCGTGTAAGGCTTCGGCAGGAAGTAATTTCTCTCTTCCAGCAGGTGGCTGTGCTCGATCGCATCCGGGGTATAACCGGAGCTGAATAGAATTCGGAGGTTCGGATCGAGCGCCCGGGCTTTGTCCGCCAGCTCGCGACCACCCATTTCGGGCATCACGACGTCGGTGACGATGAGACCGATGGATTCTGTCCCCAGCTTCTGCAGACGATTGAGCGCTTCCACGCCATTCGCAGCCTCGATCACTCGATAGCCGAGGGACGAAAGTGCCAGCACGCCCAACTCGCGGACCATGGGCTCGTCTTCCACCAGCAGCACCGTTTCATTCCCACGCGCAATTTGCGCAGGACGTTCCCGGGCCGGTTGCAACTCCACCGCCTCGCGGCAGATCGGGAAATAGATGCGGAACGTCGAGCCGACTCCAGGTTCGCTGTAGACGTTGATCGTTCCTCCGCTCTGCTTGATGATCCCGTGGCACGTCGAAAGGCCGAGGCCCGTGCCGTTGCCAGCCGCCTTCGTGGTGAAGAACGGCTCGAAGATGCGCGCCTTGACCTCCGGCGTCATGCCGCTCCCGGTGTCGCTGACCGCGAGCATCACATACTCCCCGGGCATCACCTCGGAGTTCATGCGGCAATACTCTTCGTCCAAGTGGATGTTCGCGCTCTCCACCGTCAGTGTGCCGCCGCCTGGCATCGCGTCGCGCGCGTTGACGACGAGGTTCATCACGACCTGCTGGACCTGCCCCGGATCGACCTTCACGTTCGCGAGGTCGCCCGCGAGTTTCGTCCGGATCTCGATGTGCTCGCCCACGAGTCTCCTCAGCATTTTGCCCATGTCGGCGACCACGCTGTTCAATTGGATCACGCGTGGAAGCAGCGTCTGCTTGCGGCTGAATGCGAGCAATTGCCGGGTCAGGCTCGCCGCCCGCTCGCTGGCTCGTTTGATCTCGTTTACCTGAGCTTCCGACGTCGACGTAAGGCTGCCTTTTTCGATCAGTAAGTCGCTGTAGCCGATGATCGCGGTCAGGATGTTGTTAAAGTCGTGCGCAACGCCGCCGGCGAGTTGCCCGATCGCCTGGACTTTCTGCGATTGGAGAAAGCGATTCTGCAATTCGCGCCACTCCGTGATGTCTTCGATCGAGCCTTCTAAGTGGAGAATCTGGCCGGAATTGTCGCGGATCGCGCGAACACGTTCTT
>CBHXZU010000826.1:0-2705 GCA_966125105.1 uncultured Prosthecobacter sp. | reverse complement strand
CCAGGCGCTGAAACTCGGCCTCGCACGCGGGATACGCGCGCCACGCGGTGTCTAGGTTCTGCGCGAGTCGCGCGAGGAGCGCGGGTGTCGCCGGATTCCGCGCGGGCCACGCGGGCCGATCGCACGTCGAAGCAAGCTCCGGATTGCCGGCGAGGAAGGCATACATCTTGCCGTATTCGATCAGACCGCGCCAGAACGCATCCAAGGCGCCATCCCGGACCGGAAGCAAGGCGCCGATGCGAAGCTGGTATTGGGTTCGTTTCACCGCCAGAGCGGCGAGATAAGTTTCCAGGTTCCGCCGGCTCGCATCGGCAAAATAGCGATAGCCCACCGCCGTCTGAAACCGCGCCGAGAAAAAGCACGCGGCGTATTCGCTTAGGAACGTTGCGCTGTTGATTGCGGCCACCCGCAGGGCGTAGGAGCTCACGTCCGATCGGCTTTTCGCCTCATACTGCACCGGCCGCCGGCGATGATCCACGCAATGCCCAAACTCGTGATAGAAGCCGTAGCGCATGGCTTCGAGCATCCCGTCCGGGTCGCCGGGAGCGGCAGGCGCAAAACTTCCGAGCAGGCAATGATGCAGGACGAGATTGCTGCCTTGATACGCTCCATCGACGAAGACGGGGATATTCTTACCGACGCCGAGATAGACGCCGTCGTCGGTGTAGCCGGCCTGCGAGGCAAACTCCCGGATCGCCGGCCCGTAGGACTGTTTGTCGGTGACGATGATTCGCCGCACATCGGCTGAGGTGAGCGCCATCCCGGCCATCGCCTCCCGGACCAGCTGCGTGGTGACGTTCCGCGTATTCTCACCGGGCGTGAAGCCTGCCACGCGAAACTCGATGGTGGTGGTGAGGGAGGAGGCCGACAGATCCGTGGTCATGCGACGAGCAGTCGACGGCCGCGTTTCACCGTCAAGTTTTCGACCGAAAAATCGCGTCCTCGTGATGGGGCCGGGGAAACGTCTTTCCCCGCGCGCGAGTCGCTGTCTCGCGCTCCCCTTTCGAGCGGGGACACCCCGCAACGCCCCGCGAGCCTACCACGAACCAACGCGAACCGGGCCGAACGCTCCCGTATTGATGAGCGCGTTCCAGATCGTTTTGAGCGCCTGCCCCGTCTCCTCGTTGATGAAAAGAGAGGAGCGGCTGCCACAGGGCCGACCGAGGACGTAAGGCGCCATCGTCTTCCACGTCTCGGCGACTTGCGCCTGCCGCCAGGCGGCGAGTTCTTTTTCCAACATGAGGGGGACCGCGAGCGCAGTCGGAATCGTGCCGTCTCGATTGAGAGGTCGCAGCCAGCGGCAGGAAATCAACACCGGCGTGGCGTTCGGGTGATAAAGTTGCGCCTCGATCTTTTCGGCTTCGATGGAAACCAGGCCGCGCGAAACGTCGCGCTCGGTTAGGCGCTGCACCGATTCAATGACCGCTTCGCCTCCGTCGTAGGGACACGTGATGATGCCATTCCGCAGGAAAACCGTGTGGTCGAGTCCCCGGTAGCCACAACGTTCACCGGGAACGGTGACGGGACTGCCGTGCTCCGCGTTGTCGGCAACGAGGGGATGCCAGGAGGGATATGCGTCCACCACGGGACCATAGCGTTCGAGCAGTTCGGAAAGAACGTTGGTGCTTTTCTCCAGGCTGTCGGGACCAATGCTACGCCCAAGCAGCTTGCCCATTGCCACGCGCCGCCCGTTGGTTACCTCCTCGTTTGCCCGGAATGCCATGCAAACAGACTTCATGGATTTACGCGCATGGCAAGATGGTTGCGCATAATTTCTTGTTTTTGTGATTATCATGGCTGTCCATTAACATGATACGTTACTCGCATCTCCACCCGACGTCCTCCGGTTCAGTTGACTTTTGCATCGCATCGGATATTTAAAATACGCAAAGATCGCTTCGTGAAGCCACGTTTTCCACTACAGCAGTTGGAGGACGCCCTTACCTTGTTGGGCGACCGGCTGCGCTTGGCCGGATTGCCGCCACAGGAAGTCATCATCTGCGGCGGCACTTCTCTCATCGCCCGGGGATTCGTCTCTCGCGCCACCAAGGATGTCGACATTCTGGCGCGGCGCACGCGCGGAACCGAATTTGTCAGTGCGCGCGACCTGCCGAAGGAATTCATCGAAGCTGCGGAGCGGGTCGCGGTCGACTTGGGTCTGCCCGCGAACTGGATCAACAGCGATCCCGTGGACCTGTTTGAAATGGGCATGCCCGAGGGTTTCGACGCGCGACTCGTCTCGAAAAATTACGGTCACCTGACGGCCTGGTATATCGGGCGCCTCGATCAGATTCACTTGAAGCTCTACGCGGCGGTGGATCGCGGCCCCGGACCGTCGAGGCATCTGCAGGACCTACTGCTCCTCGACCCCACGCCCGAGGAATTGCTGGCGGCGGCGCGCTGGGCAATGACCCACGACGTCTCGCCGGGCTTCCGCGAAAACCTCCGGGCGCAACTGAAGGAGATTAACCATGACGCCGTCGCTGCCCAACTTTAGCGCGCGCGCACGCGAGCTGCTGCTCGATCTGGTTTGGCGTCAATGGACGCTGCTCGGCGTCGCGGGCCACAGCGGCAAGGAACCCAACTGGACGGTCGACTTGGAGGCGCTCGTCCTGATCACAACGGCCTACGGGCGCACCGATCCCCGGCTCTTCGACGAGATGCTCGATTGGCTATGGGGGAATGCGCAGTGGGTGAATGTGCAG
>CBHXZU010000825.1:0-2717 GCA_966125105.1 uncultured Prosthecobacter sp. | reverse complement strand
CCTTCCGGTTCGTGATCAGACCCGGCAAGGTGCGCGGCATCGTGAATGAGCTGCCCGGGGTTGGAACCCCGCGACCCGCCAATGCGGTGTCCGTGGAATCCAACAAACCGTCCGAAGAAAGCGGACATCAATCCCAGCTCCGGGCCGGAAGGTCGCGACAGCCATCGCGTTCACAGGGGTGGGAGCGCCGTGTCAGGAGACCTCATCTCCGGCCTCTGACTTCCGGCCTCTGGAATTCGCTGGCGCCGCCGCAGTCGAAGGGGCGGGCGCGCGTGGCAGCCATGCCACGCGCCAAGAGCCGACGACATCAACCAGAAGAAACAAAATTATGGAGAGATATACCAAACGTATCATGGAGTGCTGCGAACGCGTGATCACCGTCGGCAAATCGGCGGACATCACGTTCACTCCCGCGGAAACGGCGCTCTTTACCGCGGTCGAAACCAACTGGACTGTGATGAAAGCGCTGGCCGTCGATCAAATCGGCGGGAAGCTCGAGTTCGACGACGCCGTGCAGGATCGCCGGACCACCGGCGCAGCGGCGCTCATCAAATTGGCGGCCGTCCGTGACGTGGCCCGCAGCCTGGCGCTCGCCGGCACGCCGGGCATCACCTACGAGGCGTTCCGCCTCCCGCGCAGCCGCAGCTATGTCTCGACCGCTGCCACGGCGCAGGCTTTTGCCGAAGCCGCGCAGCCGAATAAAGCGAAGTTCATTGAACGCGGTCTTGCTGCCACGTTCATCGAGGATCTCAAGGCGCTGACGACGCAACTCGACACTGCCTCCGGCGATCGCGTGGAAGCCCGGCTCGAGCAAACCCGCGGAACCGCCGGCCTCAGGGCGCTCGCTTCCGCGGGGCTCAAACTCGTGCAGCAACTGCGTCCGATGATGCGCCTGAAGTTTGCGGACAATCCCGTGAAGCTCGGGGCATGGAACCTCGCCGCGCGGGTCGAGAGCAACCGCGATCCCGCGCCAGCCACGCCCCCGGCAGGCTCGGGCGACGGCAGCGGAACTACGCCGCCGCCATCCGGCAGCTAGCGTTCCGCGAAACACACATTGCCGCGCGCTTGATCGAGTTGCGCGACTATCCCGGCGATAACTTGCGGCGAGAATGGCCACGGAAGGCCCCACGGAATTGCATTCGATACGGCAGATCATCGCGCGGTGGAGGAGAGTTCACCCGCAGACTGCCCTCACAACGCGCTCGGTGCGAAACGCGCCGGGCGTGTTCTCTTTTGTGTCGTGAGAAAGAGGTCCCCTTACGCGGAGAACCTGGCGCGGCAAAGCCGCAACCAAAGGATGATACCCGTGGTGTGAATCTGGAAGGCAGGAAGGCAGAAATAGAAACCCGGGAAAGCCATGGCACGAATGCTTAGCCGTTTTCGCATGTCTTGATATCTCTATGTATTGAAGAAGCCTGCCAACGATTGGAGCCGGCAAGCTTCGCCGGTTGCCTCATTAACCTCCAAACCCACCAACCGCCCATGCACAACATCCATTCTGCCACCGATAGCTTTGAGGATTGGCTAACTGGCCAGTTCACGAAGAGCGGGAGCCCCGACCCCGGAGCGCTCGAGCTCAAACACGAGAAAATGCGGAAGACGCTCTTCGATTTCTTCCGCGCGACGTTTTATCGGTGGGCGCAGCTGTGGTCCATGCACGGCGAGCCGGCGGAGAAGATTGCCGCCGTCGGCGATGTGCACGCGGAAAACTTCGGCGCGTGGGGTAAGCCCGGAGGAAAAGAAGGGTGGGGAGTGAATGATTTCGACGAGGCCGCCGCGCTGCCGTGGACGAGCGACCTCACGCGACTGGGAGTGAGCGCGGTGATCGGTCTGGAGGTCTTCCCCGCCTTGGGCGTGAAACCTGGCGACGCGCTCGAAGAAATCATCAAGGGGTACGCGGCGGGGCTCGACGCCCATGACGCGCTCAAGCTGCCGAAAGTCCTCGAGGTGTTGCGAAAAAAGGTGAAGCCGGAGAAGTTCTGGGAAAAGCAGGAGAAGAAGCTCGAGGCAGCGCAGGATATGCCTTCCAGCGCGGTGGCGGCGTTGGCAAAGGTTCTCGGGACTGACGCGAAAAGCGTGACTTACTGGCAGCGCAAGCCCGACGAACGAAAAGGAACCGGAAGCTTGGGCAAGCGGCGTTACTTCGCGCTCGGGAAGGTAAACGGTGAGCCCGTCATGGCAGAGGCGAAAGCCTATACGCCCTCCGCCGTCGAGTGGTTGGCGCCCGGCAAAGCCGGCCCGGGCCTGGAGGAGATGTTGAAGGCACTCGGCAACGCCGCGGAGCCTGATTACGGCCGCGATGGCGCGTGGGTTACGCGCCGCCTCACGCCGGAAATGGTAAAGACCGAGCTCGGTGATCTGGAGGAGTTGCTCGAGGACGGAAAAATTGAGGTCGGGGACGTGGAAAATCTCTTCAGCGCCATGGGCAAGGCCCTGGCGAGGATTCACGCTCTGAATTCAAACGCGGATAAGATCCGCAACGAACTCGGGAGCAGACAGGCCGACGAAAAGTGGTATCGCCACCTGGTCGACACCTGGCGCGCAAGGACGACTCAGGACTTTGCCCAGTACACGGGACAAGACGTGGGCTGAGGCTTCCGCTTTGCGCTCTGCCCGCATCGGATCGAATCGAATCGGGACCAGATGATTGCTGGTTGTACGAGGCCACGCGAACTCTTCGGCAGCGGCAGGCGGATTCGCTCTGCATTCCGTTGAAG
>CBHXZU010000824.1:0-2723 GCA_966125105.1 uncultured Prosthecobacter sp. | reverse complement strand
ACCGAAGTCGCGCGCGCCAACGCCGTCGGCGGAGAGCTGGATGGCCGTCGTGCCCGCCGCATCGGCAATGGCGAAACGGCCGCCGGCGATGGAGTGCGCCGCGGCCGGCTTCGCCGTATCGGTGCAGATGTAGCGCAGCGTTCCGGCGAGTGCGCCCGTGTGACGGGTCGCCAGGTCCTGGTTTACGCCGGTGTTTGCACCGAAGCCGGTGGCCGCCGAGTCGCCGCCGGGCACATTAAAATTGTCGGCGATGACCACCCCGGCCGGATCTCCCGGGCGAATGACCACCGTCGGTCCGCTCTGCCCGAGAACGATCTCCCGATACCAGTTCATCAGGGCCGCTTCCATCCGGGCGACCGCTTGCGCCTGGGCAGGTTGATCGACGAGGTTCGTCGTCTCATTGCGGTCCAGCCGCAGGTCGTAGAGCTGGCGGTTTCCGGTGACATCCCGCATGAACTTCAGGTCTCCCTCGCGGATGGCCAGCTGCGGAGCCGGCGTGCTGACTCCGGAGACGGTGCCGTATTCCCAAAAGAGGTTCTTCCGCCGCGGGCGGACTGCTCCCTTCAGCACGTCCTTCATGTCCTCGCCTTCCAGGGGCGCGGGCGGCAGCGCGATGCCCGCCAGCGAGCAGAAGGTCGGGAGCAGGTCGAGCGTCGAGATCGGCGTGCTATTGACCACACCCGCCGGGATGGTGCCCGGCATGCGCGCGAGGAATGCCTCGCGGATGCCTCCTTCCCAGAGCCCGCCTTTCCCGCCGCGCAGGCCGCCGTTCCGATTGAGCAAGGTTTCCAATGCGTCGTTCGGTGCCCCATTGTCGCCGACCAGGACGATCAACGTGTTGCTGGCGATGCCCAGCGAGTCCACCGCATCGAGCAAGCGGCCGATCTGGCGATCGAGGTCATTCAGCTCCGCGAGGAAGAGCTTTCCGTCCGTGTCTGTGGTGATGTGATCGAAGTCGTTCTCGTGTCCTGGCTCCACGTTGTAGGGCGAGTGCGTGTCGTCATACGGCACGTAGGCGAAGAACGGCTTGTTCGCCTGGCGAGCGGCGGTCATGAACTGGACGGCCGCGTCGGTGTGCAGATTCGCGAGTTGGTGCCACTCCGTCCAGGTGATCGTTCCTGGCACATCCGCATTCTGGTTCGAGAGTCCGTGCCCGTTCACGAGCAGCCGGTCGCCCATGCCCTCGAAGGATGTGAGCGAAGTTTCGAAACCATAATCTTGCGGGAAGGGCGCATCGTTCACGTCGCGACCGCCGCCCATGTGCCACTTGCCAAAGAGGCCGGTGGCGTAGCCGGCTTGCTTGAGCAAACGCGCCGTCGTGATCGTGTGCGGCTGCAGCCAGTCGTCCATGTTCCGATTCGCGTTTGCCGCTTGGTTATCGAGGAAGCTGTGGATGCCGTGCCGCGCGGGGTGCACCCCGGTTAAAAGCCCAACGCGCGACGGCGAGCAGATCGGCGAGACCACGTAGCCCTGCGTGAAGCGCATGCCACCCGTCGCCAGGCGGTCGATATTCGGGGTGATCGGCTGGCCCTGCTTGTCGAGCACCGGGTTGCCGTAGCAGGAGAAATCTCCCCAGCCGCTGTCATCCACAAAGATGAATACCACGTTCGGCGCCGCCACGGTTGCGGACGGCCATGCAGCGAGACCTGCGAGGATGACGGAAAGAAGCAAGCGCAAGCGCGGGGAGGAAAGAAAAGAAAGCGGGTTCATGTCCGTCGGGAATCAGATGGGTTCCGGCGCGGGAACTCGGCGGAGTTTGATCGGGAATCTATGCCAACCGGAAGCGCCAACCATCATCCAATGGAACTTTTTGGCGTCGCTGCGCTGCGGTCGATGCGTCCGGCTGCTCGCGATGCGTCTCAAGCCACGTGAGCGTCCGCTCTGGATCGACGAGGGCTGCGGCACCGGGGAATGTCGTCGCAGGCTGCTTGCCTGCCGGCCGGTACACGTCCAGCCACTCCAGAGCGCGTCCAACATCTGCGGGGACACCGCGAAAAGCATGAGTCCCCGCGCTTGCGACAGAAACTTGAAAGCGTTTCGGACCGTAGCTTCACGCGTTCGCGAATCTTGCCGCAACGCCGTGTAGAACGCTTCGGCGGCGCGGATTCCAAATTCATCCGCCAGTCGGTAGACGACGTAATCGGCGTTCCCCAAACTTTCGGGAAGGCGGTTTAAGATGCTCAGTGCCCGGGTGTGGGTTGGAGCTGGCGACGCCCAGGGCTATGTTGTTTGAAAGGACCAGGTGTTGAGTCGGGATCAGTCAAAGTGTCGCTCCATGCGATTGCTGCGGAAGCGTTCGATTGCCTCCAAACACAGGCGAGGCAGGACGCCTCCGCCGGCTTCTCCTTCCAGATTTCGCTGATGCCCGTGGGACCGACACGCCCTCCGATCGCTGCGCGAATCATGGCTCCGCGCGATCCGCGATCGCGCGCGCTACCGCAACGAACCCTTGAGCGGAGTAGTGCCTCGGAAGCGCGGCGCGCGCATGCTTCCTCGCCGCCTGGCTCACGTCTCCGCGGCGCGACTGGCGCGGCGCTCCCGCTGGTAGCGCGCCATCAGCGGAGTCACGGTAATGCCGTGCACCACGATGGAAGCCGCAATCACGAGCAGCGTCAGGGAAACCAGCTTGCGCGATGTTTCAGGCGGCAAGCCGCGCTCCACGGCAAACATGAGGTAATACAGCGAACCGATGCCGCGGATGCCCAGCCAGGCGACGAGTCGTC
>CBHXZU010000823.1:0-2729 GCA_966125105.1 uncultured Prosthecobacter sp. | reverse complement strand
GGTCGCATGTGCTGCGATGCTCCTCACCGGCTGCTTTGGGATCTCGGCAAAGGACAAAGCTCCCAAACCGAAGATCGTCGGCTTTGCCCGGACGAACATCTCGGATGGCACGAAGAAGGAGCCGAAGCTCGTCGGCCGAATCATGATGGTGAATGAAGATGGACGCTTCGTTCTCATCCAATGTGACGCAATGCGCTCGCCTCAATCAGGGACGGCGCTGAAGGCGATGCGCGGCGAGACTGAAACAGGCGTTCTCAATGTGGGAAATGAGCGGCGCGGCCCTTACGTCACTGCGGACATCGTCACCGGCAAGCCAGGCCAGGGCGACCAGGTGTTTCAATAACCCCGCGGCATCGCACTACGAAGCGCTCGACGAGGCGGGATGTGCCATCGGCACGAAGCGGAACCGGGCGTCATAGCGTCCGCGATTGTGCGCGCGGCAGCACTTCACGCAGGCGGAGTTGCGGCGGAGCGGGCGGACGCGCTTCAGCTCAAACCCGCAACCGGGACACTTGTAGAAATGCCGTGGCGCAACGCGGTGGCGCGGCAGCGGGAGATCGTGCGTGCGCTTTTCCCCGGGCAGGCCCAGGTCGGCGCATGCCTGTTTCCACTCACTCCCATGCGGATCGATCCGCTTCCGCCCCACCCGGTCCTGCGCGAGCAAATGCGCGAGTTCGTGGCGAAGAGTGCGATCGATCTCTTCATCGCCGAAGATCGCGAGCCGCGGGTTCAACGTGATCAAGTGGCGACCAGGAAATGCCATACCCGCCGTATTTCGCAGCCGGGCATTCCATCGAAGCACCAATTTGCCGGCCAGGGCGGAAGCACCGGCGTCGCGAAGGAGTTTTAGCGCGAGAGCTCGCAAATCTTCGATCGGCGGCGCTGGAACTTTTATTACCTCCGGTCGCGGCGCGTTTGGCGCATCGGGCAGCGCCGTGGTTGCTACAGGAATGTTTGCAACAGGCACCGGAGCCACAGCCCCAGACGTTTTAACCGTGGTCGGCGGCGCGGCTGCAGGCGGGGGAGACTTGGGTTCTCGTTCGATTCGTTGGGGCGAATTCGGTTCAGGAGCAAAAAACTGCTTCAGGAAGTCGAACTGCATCGCGGCTCTTTTAACGCATCACGTCGCTCAGATCAAACTGCGCGCGTAATAGACTTTCAATTCGTACTCCATCGGGACCGCGCCATTCACCGCGTTGTCATCGAATGCGGCGCGGAGTGCAGCGATGAGACCCGGATGTTTTGGATGCCCCGGCAGTGGCGCGTACGAAGCAGACGATGCGAGGCCGACGAGTTCCTCGAACGTCATCGGCCGCGAATGCCTGAACCGCTGCATCTCACATTTCGGACCGAGGAACGCATTGATCGCCGCTTCATCTCCCGAAACCTTTTTGGGATCGGTCTTCGTGTAATCGAGACCGTGCTGAATTAGCGCGCATTCGTAAGCACGAGCAAACGCAGTGGAATCGGCCAGGCGTTCATTCCACATCAGCACAATCCACCCCTCCGCTTTCAAGATGCGCGCAAACTCCCTCGCCGCTTCCTCGCGGCGGAACCAATGAAACGCCTGGCCAGCCACGACCAGATCGACGCTGGCATCCGCGAGCGTCGTCGCCTCGGCAGTCGCGTCGATGCTATGAAAAGCAGGATACTCCGCGAGGTTCCGTTCCCCCATCGCGCGCATCTCAGCATTCGGCTCGATGCCGAACACGGTGTTTCCATTCTGAAGGAACGGCTCTGTTGAGATCCCCGTCCCTGAACCGACGTCTGCTACGACCCAATTCGGATTCAGACCGAGTTGGGCAGAAAGGAATGCAATCAGTTCGCTCGTGTAGCGCGGTCGGTGCGCATGATAAGCGACGGCTCGATCGGTGAACCGCTGAGTCGGCTCGGGCCGGGCGACGGGATCTCCACTGGGCATGACTCGCATTGTTTCGGGCTTGGGTGCGCGAGGGCAAGGGAGAAGCCGATTTACGCAGACTTCGAAGCCGAGGTCCGGCACTTAAAGCACGACCAATCTCCATTCTGACCGGGTCGCGGGCAGCAAGCATTGGCTCACGTGAATATCGTGTGCACCTCAATGCCAACGGGAGTGAGTCGCTCCGACGCCCCCCTTCTCCAAAGCGATTACGGGGGCATTCATGCGGTCTGCCAATCCCGCTGCGCCTCGCCCATTTTCAGCCGTAAAACGCCCGCGACGCACTGCGCTTCACCCATTTTCGAAGCAAAAATGGGCTGAGCGCACTGCGCTCCATCCACATTTGGACCGAACATGGACGAGGCGCAGTGCGCCGGGTCGGCAAACAGACCGAAACTGGGCGCGGCGCAGTGATCCCCATCCGCTCGCGGACCACGACGGGGTGCCGCGCACGGCGATCGGGCCATTTTGGTAGCAGAAATGGGCAGAGCGCACTGCACCCCGAGCAACTTCGGATCAAAAACGGCTCCGACGCACTGCGCTCGATCCATTTTTAAAGCAAAAATGCGCACGACGCAGTACCCAGCCAGCTCCTTTCAAGTCACTTACGATCCAACCTTTCGCTAGAACACCGCCGCCAAAGAGGCCGCGACACGGGAGAAACCAATCAAGGCACTCCATCCTGCCACCGTCCTTAACGGACGCGCTTGTGAAAGTTTTCACAAAGGGCTTGCCGCATGGGGCGCCCCACCGCACCGTGGAGGTGATTTTCTACTCTGATGGCTTCCAGCACTGTTGAATTCGAAATGCC
>CBHXZU010000822.1:0-2734 GCA_966125105.1 uncultured Prosthecobacter sp. | reverse complement strand
CTTTCTCTCCGCGGCCGAGCCAGGGAAGTGAATTGAGGGCGGCGTTTTCCGTGGCCCGCACGAACTCGAACTCAATCGTGCGTTCCGGATCTGTGTAGCTCAGCGACATGCAGCCGTTCTCTCGCATGCCTAAAGGATCGTCAAACTAACCGGCATATCGAAAATGGGCGTCCTGCGCGCGTTTTCCGGCACTCGGGGAGCGTCCGCGAAATAACCCTTCGACAATTCGCCGGCAAAAAAGTGGGTCCTCCTAACGAGGAACGAGGAGGACCCCGGACCACTCGCGAGAGACTTTCTTAATCACAGAAGATCCCCTGAAGAATCTCTGCAGAGGCCGAAGACTTCCCATATTCGGCGAATGCGGCACTGTGCCTCGCATGCGCGACCGACGCTTCGTTGCTGCTCACCGCGGCGGTCCTTTGGATCCCGCCAGCCACGCCCTTCTCGCGCACTGGGCAGCAGATTGCGCGGAGCGCGCGCTTCATTTCTTTTCGGAAGTGAGCGACGATGATCGACCTCGCCGCGCCATCGAGATCTGCCGCGCCTGGGCGAATGGTGAAGTGCGAGCGGGCGTGGCGATGAAGGCGTCTCTCCAAGCTCACGCCGCAGCGCGAGAAGCCACGGAAAAGACGGCAGTCGCCGCGGCGAGGGCTGCGGGTCAGGCAGTAGCGACGGCGCACTGCGCGGACCATTGCATGGGCGCGCTCCTCTATGCGCTCAAAGCGCTGAAACTCTCAGGGAGCCTCCATGAAGGCGAACTCGAGGCTCAATTGAAAAAGCTGCCTCCGCATCTCCTTCCCCCCGTCGGCGACGGCGTGCATGCGCGGATGGAGAAGCTGAGAATCTTCGCAAACGAGCGCGGTCATTCCGCCGCGCGAGCGCGTCCCCGCGTGTCGTAGCGATCGAAGTGGAAGACGTATTCCCACCAATTGTTCAAGCGCCCGTCGGCATTCACGCCGGATGCCTTGGGGAAATGCGCGAACCACCACTTCATGTAGTTCCGATGATGGTCCGGTCCGCCCCAACTCTCGCAACTCACCGGTTTGGTCGTTCCGGTTAGGTTTGGATAATTGAGCCAATCGTCAGCCGTGCTCATGACCGTCCGCGGATTGCCGTAATCGTAGCCCTTCTCCGCATTCGGCGGATGGTGACAATCGCCGAGACCGGCCGCCCCGGACTTAAACTCCGCCGCTGCGAACCGCGCCCAATTGGTCGTGAGTTGCTCCGATTTCCACCCGCCATACACCCGCGCCATCGTGCTCTCTGCCCGGTGACAAAGGTTGTGGATCATCTCTGCCACGCCTCGTTCGAAATTGTAGCCCATGATGGCGAAGGGACGCTTCGATGGGACGTCGCCATACACGTTCCCATTGATCCAAAACGCTCCCGGGCCGGCCATGGCGCTCTCGTGATACCCGGAATACGGGCCGCTCATGAACCACACCTCGTCGATCTCCCCGGAATCGATGCGCGGCAGCACGCCGTAATCGCGAAAAGTGCGGGGATAATCCGCCGTGTCGGGCTGATGCCATCCCTTGTTTGCGCGCCAGCACTTCATCCATTCCTCCGCCGTGTAGACGAAGCCATCGATTTTCGGATGGAAGACACCCGTGTCCTTCCACTCCACGATCCTGTAATTGAGCAAGCCGCCGCTGGCTTGCCGCATATCCTCGATGTAGTCGGCCGTCAGTTTGCGTGGATTCTGAAACTTGCAGACTTCGCTCAGCGGCCGGTTTCCTTCCTGCGGAATCGGCGGATCGAAGTTCAGCACGAGGACATTGACTTCAATCTTCGCCACCTTCGGCGCTTCCTCCACGGCGCCTGCGCGCATCAGCAGGCAGAGAAATATCCAGCAGGTGGCGAGCGCCGAGGTGAACGGCAAAGTGGAGCGGTGCAGGGGAGTCACGTCCTGAATCTTAAGCGCGGGCTACTTCGTTTTGCGAGCTTCAGCCTTCGTGGATGCAATCTGCTGCTTGGTTCGGGTCACATTGCGCTTTCATTTTTCTCCCATTGTTTTTCGCTCGCATGGCCCCGGTGCCCAAAATCCGAGCACTTGTTTCTCGGCTCCGTCCCCAAATTCAGCAGCGGAAAAAACGGTGTTAGCAGCCATCGAAACGGTGTTAGCAGGCTGCAAAACGGAGACAGCACACGCCAAAACAGAGACAGCAGCGCCCAATACTGAGACAGCACCCACTAAAACTGAGACAGCACGGCCCAAAACGTTGTTAGCGGCGAAAAAAACGGTGTTAGCAGCTGCCAAAACTGAGATAGCACGCTGCAAAACGGAGACAGCATCGCGCTCACAGAAGCTTTTATAGAGGAGAACAGACATTTCTGTCCGTTGTTCAACCTCAACGGGAAGCGCGAAGCGCCAATCCCCCCGAACCAGTCCGGACTCGGAGCGTATCCGCCCAAACTCACATCGTCTGTTTGATCCGCTCCGACCAGCGCGCATGCGGTGTGGTTTGGGCGGTCGGGTGAGGAAAGTCGACGGGTTAACTAAAGGCGAGCCAAAGACCGTGGCATAGGTTCCCATGAACCCAGCATGCCGATCATCCGGAACTTAGTTCGCTTTGCCGCAGTCTCCTTTTCCGGACTTTTCATCGCGCTGGGCATCGTGGGCGTTTTGGGCGTGTGGTTGGTCGAGCGCAGAGCCGCCGAAATTGCGACGAACGCGTACGGCCTGGTCGAGTCCGCAGTGGGGGTGGTCGATGGAGGGGTGGCCCGGGTGAAC
>CBHXZU010000821.1:0-2737 GCA_966125105.1 uncultured Prosthecobacter sp. | reverse complement strand
CAACTCGTCATCCCGCTCTTTGCAGTTTCCGCCGAAACGAATGTCGGCGTCGCGCGCCTGCTGGATTTCATCGCGAAGTACGGCTCTTCGCCGGTCGATCGAGAAAAGGTCACCGCCGCGGATCCCGATGGCAACGAGGCCGATGTGAAACTCGGGGATCCGGACGCGGTGGCGCAGGTCTTCAAGACGATGAACGAAGAGCATTTTGGCGAGCTCTCGTTCCTCCGGGTTTATTCAGGCTCCGTGCGCTCCGGATCGGAAATGCTCAACAGCACTCGCAATGTCACGGAACGCATCGGGCAGATCTACGTGTTGAACGGCCGCGACCGAACCCCGGTGGGAGCGCTCGGCGCGGGCGATCTCGGAGCTGTGGTGAAACTAAAGGACACGCACACCGGAAACACGCTTTGCTCTCCGCGCCGGCCTGTGCGTTTGCCCGTCGTCACGTATCCAAAGCCCAGCATTCAAGCGGCGTTGCAGCTGAATCAGCGCGGTGAGGAAGACAAAGTTGCAGCCGCATTGCCCACCTTGCAGAATGAAGACCCGGCCTTCGTATTTCGTGTCGATCCGGAATTGCACCAGACATTGATCCTGGCCCAGGGCGAATTGCATCTCGAGGTGATCGCCGAACGCTTGCGACGCCGGTTTAACGTGCACGTGGACTTGGTGGAACCCAAGGTTCCCTTCCGGGAAACGATCAAGGGCTCAGCGGATAATACTTACCGGCATAAGAAGCAGACCGGCGGCGCGGGACAATTTGCCGAAGTCGCGCTAAAGATCGCGCCCGCGCCCCGCGACTCAGGGCTTCAGTTTGGGCAATCGCTCACCGGCCAGGCAGTCGATCGCGTTTACGTGTCTTCCGTGGAACGAGGGATCCAGAGGGCATGCAACGAGGGCATTCTGGCCGGCTATCGTGTCGTCGATGTGCAGGCCGACTTCTACGACGGCAAGATGCACTCGGTGGATTCCAACGACACCAGCTTCCAGATCGCCGGTTACTGGGCGTTCAAGGAAGCATTTGAAAAAGCGCGCCCGTGCCTGCTCGAGCCGATCCACAACCTCGAAGTGCGCGTCCCCGAAGATTGTGTCGGCAAAGTGATGGGCGATCTTTCCAGTCGCCGGGGGAAGATCGTGGATATCGGCAGCGAAGGGCAGTTCGAGGTGGTCAAGGCGCAGGTCCCCGCCAAGGAACTTTACCGCTATTCGAGCCAGCTCCGCGCGCTCACCGCCGGCCGAGGAGTGCACACGGAAGAGTTCAGCCATTACGAAGAGATGCCGCGTGAACTCGAGCAGCGTGTGATCGAGGAAGCAAAGAAGGCAAAACACGCGAAATAGAGCCCGCCGCAGTTTTGGACGCGCTCAGTTGCGCAGGATCGACGGGTCCCGGCGTCCTAATCTTTCAGGTAAAGCCACCGCAGCAGCGATAACGTGCAGGACTCGTTCGCGAAGAGAAATGGCGATGTATCGGTGGATCCGCCCATTAGATACACGCGGCCATTTATCACGCCTCCTTGCATGCCGTGTCGCGGTGTTTTCAAGGCGGGACGATCGGTCCACGTGTCCGTGGCTGGATCGTAAACTTCCACTTCCGTCTGCACACCTCCGGAGGCAATCACTCCGCCAAACACGTAAATGCGCCCGTTCTCTTCGAACGCCGTGGCGAACATTCGTTCCCGCTTCATCGGTGCCTTCTGGGTCCATGAGTTTGCCACAGGGTCATACACCTCCACGGTGTTAAGGCTTTTTTGGCCATTATACCCGCCGATCGCGTAGAGCTTGCCGTTCACCGCAGTTGCCGAAAGGTATTCCCGGCCAGTAGGCATGTTTAGAATTGGGCTCCAGGAGTTTGCCGTTGGATCGAAAACCTCCACTTTCTGGCGTTCGCCAGCTCCCCCCACCACGTAGATTTTCCCGTTCAGGGCAGCTGCCGCAGCGTAGGCACGCGGAGTTGGTTGCGCCGCTTTTGCTGCCCAGTCGTCTGCCGCAATATCATATGCCTCTACTGCCCCGACGGCCCCGCTTCCTAATTGGTAGCCGCCGATGACGTAGATTTTCGAGCCGATCGTTGTAGCCGACGGTTGATAACGCGCCGTCGGGATTGGTTTTTTCAGATCCCAAGTGTCTGTCGCGGGATCGTAGGACCTTGATTCCGTAACGTGCGCTAAGCCGCCCTGGCCGTCACGGTAACCGCCGAAAACGAAGATTTTCCCTCCTGCCGCCGCTGCGGCGAAATAGGTGCGTTGGTCTGGTACCTGCGCATGGGTTCTCCAGTCACTGATCGGCACGGTCGTGGGGGTGAAGTCCGGCGGAGCCACGGAAGTATCCAAGGCGACAGCCATGCCCGACGGCAGCACCGCCTCGGGTCCAGTGGGGCCCGGAATGCCTTGGTCGCCCTTGTCGCCTTTGTCTCCCTTATCACCCTTCGATCCGGGCGTGCCGGGAATGCCCTGGTCACCCTTCGCCCCCGGCGCGCCGTCGACACCCGGAATCCCTTGATCACCTTTGTCTCCCTTATCCCCCTTATCTCCTTTCTCTCCCTGCGCACCGACGGGTCCCATCGAGACGAAAGTCACGTCGAGTATGGCCTCTCGTGCCGTGGCTGCATTCTCCTTCGCGTCGATCCACACATTGAATCCTGCGGAGTCCGTGCGGAGCGTTACCCCGTGGTCGGCCCGCGTCCCGTCGAGCCAATCGCGGTAGAGTTGTGTCAGGTCGATCTGCAGGTAAGCGCGTGCAT
>CBHXZU010000820.1:0-2737 GCA_966125105.1 uncultured Prosthecobacter sp. | reverse complement strand
CAGGTGAACGCCACAGGTGCACAGGTGAACGCCACAAGTGCACAGGTGAACGCCACAGGTGCACAGGTGAACGCCACAAGCGCACAGGTGAACGCCACAAGCGCAACGCCTGCCGGGCCTCGAGTTCGAGTTAGGCCAACAGGCCCTTCACGAGTTTTGCCCCTTCGACGCCCGTGAGCTTCGCGTCGAGGCCTTGGAACTTGTAGGTGAAGCGGCTGTGGTCGATGCCGAGGCAGTGCAGGATCGTGGCGTTGAGATCGTTCACGTGCACGGGCTTGTCGACGATGTTGTAGCTGAAGTCGTCGGTTTCGCCGTAGGACTGGCCGCCTTTGATGCCGCCGCCGGCGAGCCACATGCAGAAATTGCGCGGATGATGATCGCGACCGTAGTCGTCTTTGGTGAGCTTGCCTTGCGAGTAAACAGTGCGGCCGAACTCGCCGCCCCACACCACGAGCGTTTCCTCGAGTAAGCCGCGCTGCTTGAGATCGGTGACGAGCGCGGCGCAGGCTTGGTCGGTGTCGCGGCACTGATTGCCGAGTTGGTTTGGCAACGACGAGTGCTGGTCCCAGCCGCGGTGCAATAGCTGCACGGCGCGCACGCCGCGTTCGACGAGGCGTCGCGCGAGTAACGCGCTGTTGGCGAAGGAGCCGGGCTCTTTCACCTTCGGTCCGTAGAGATCGAGCACGCTTTGCGGCTCGGTGGAGAGGTCGGTGAGTTCCGGCACGCTCCTCTGCATGCGGAAGGCCATCTCGTATTGCGAGATGCGCGTCTGGATCTCCGGGTCACCATAGCGCTGGAGATTGCGCTGATTGAGCGCATTCACCGCGTCGAGCATCGTTCGACGATCATCAGTCGCGACGCCGGGCGGATTTGGCAAATAGAGCACGGGATCGCCGGAGCCGCGGAAGGCGACGCCGCTGTAGCGTGTGGGGAGGAAGCCGCTCGACCACATGCGTGTGAACAGCGCCTGGCCATTGCTGCCCTCTGGCCACTTCGGCGTGAAGACGACAAAGGCCGGCAGATCGTTGTTTTCACTGCCGAGACCATAAGCGAGCCATGAGCCGATGCTGGCGTAACCGGGCACCTCGCGACCGGTCATCACGAACGTGCACGCCGGATCGTGATTGATCGCATTCGTATGGACCGTTTTCACCACGGCGATGTCGTCGGCGATCTTCGCGGTGTAGGGGAGGAGGTCGGTATTCACCCACGTGCCGCTCGCTCCCATTTGCTCGAACTTGAACTTCGACGGTGCGACGGGAAAGCGCGACTGCCCGCTGGTCATCGTGGAGAGGCGTTGTCCCCCTTGCACACTCGGCGGAAGGTCTTTGTCGAAGAACTCCTGCAGGCGCGGCTTGTAGTCGAACGTGTCGAGCTGCGAAGGCCCGCCGTTCATGTGCAGGTAGATGATCGATTTCGCCTTCGGCCTGAAATGCGGAAGCCCGGGGAGCGGCGGATGGACGCGACCGCCGAGGATCGGAGCGGAACCGGCGGCGGAGGCGAGCTGTTGTCCCGCGAGCATGGCGAGCGCGGCGCCGCCGAGACGAATGCCGAGATCACCGAAGAATTGCCGGCGAGTTTGCAGGAGATGGTATTGCAAGAGCGGGTCCATGCTTCAGTTCCGGGTTACGGTTTCGTCGAGGTTCAGAAGGGCGTTGGCCACCATCGTGTAGGCGGCGAGTTCGGGCGGCGGGAGCGGGGCGTTGGGTTTGGATTCGCCATTCGCGATCAGCTTCTTCGCGAGTTCCGGATCCGGGTTGTATTTGAGCGAGTGCGCGGCGAGCTGGCGCTCGAGCACCTCGGTCTCCGTCGGCTCAGGCGCGCGGGCGAGCACGACGCGGAAGGCAAACGCGATGCGGTCCGCCGCCGTTTTGCCGCCTTGCGTGAGCATGCGTTCCGCGAGCGAGCGCGCGGCTTCGACGTGCTGGACGTCGTTCATGAGCTGCAGGGCTTGCAGAGGCGTGTTGCTGCGTTCTCGGCCGGAGCAAATCTGCTCGCGGTTTGGCGCGTCGAAGTTCGACATGAAGGGCGCTGGCGCGGTGCGCTTGAGGAACGTGTAGATGCTCCGGCGATAGAGCGCGGATCCGCTGTCCTGCTTGTAGAAGCGGGTATTTGATCCCGCGAAGCCGACGGGCTCCCAAATGTTCGGCGGCTGGTAGGTCTTCACGCCTTTGCCGCCCATTTCGGAGTTCAGGAGTCCGCTGACGAAGAGCGAATTGTCGCGCAGTTGTTCCGCATCGAGGCGGAACCGCGGGCCACGCGCGAGCAGGCGATTTTCTGGATCACGCTGCGTGAGCTCCGGCGTGACGCGTGATGACTGGCGGAACGTCGCCGAGTTCACCATCAAACGGGTGAGCGCCTTCACGTCCCACTTGGATTCTCGGAAGTGGATGGCAAGCCAGTCGAGTAACTCAGGATGACTTGGCGGCTGCCCTTGCGAGCCGAAGTCGGCCGCGGTTTTAACCAAGCCCGTGCCGAAGAATTGCTGCCATAGCCGGTTCACGGCGACGCGAGCGGTCAGCGGATTTTCCGGCGCGACCAACCAATTTGCGAGGTCGAGGCGGGTGGCGCGCTTCGCCGGATCCTGCTTCTTCAGCGGCGGGAAAATCGCAGGAGTGTTTGGCTCTACCTTGTCTCCGGGTTTGTCATACGCGCCGCGCAGCATCACGAAGCTCTCCCGCGGCTTTTCGAGATCGTTGAAGATGAAGGTGCTCGGGATGTTCTTATCGAACTCTTC
>CBHXZU010000819.1:0-2737 GCA_966125105.1 uncultured Prosthecobacter sp. | reverse complement strand
GGGGAAGTCTCGGAAACGAGGCGTAGCAGGGAACGCGCCGCAGAAAAGGGGGAAAGAAAGATACGTTCATGCCAATGGCTGGCATCTGCCCTGCTACACACCTTTTTGCAAACCCCGTTCGCCAAATGCTCAAGTTATTCAAGAAGCTTTTCCAAGGTCGCTCCGCCGCTCCCGCGGCGGCAACCGCGACGCCGCGAGTTCGGCAGCCTGTCGCAGCTGCCAAACCGTCGGCCGCGCGCCAGCCCGAGGCTGCTCCTGGGGTGGAGGTCGCTTCCCTTTCTTTGCGCGCCATTCTCGAGCGCCTGCCGTCGGACTTGAAAGCCGCGGTAAACCAAATGCCGGAGAGCGACGTGAAGGTAATCCTTCCCGTCAACGCCATCATGAAGCAGCTGCCCACCGGCAGCGTGAAGATGTCGCTCGGCAGCCTCGTCCGTCAGGCCCCGAACGGCACGTTCCGGAAGACGAACCTCGAAGACAAGCGGATGATCGAGGTGCCGCTCGGCGAGATTTTCAAGACGATCAATCCCGGCCGCCTGCATCGCCGCAACGATCAGCGCCAATATGAAGTGCCGGAAGACGTGCAGGGACTCTTCGGCAACGGCAGCGGACGCAACGTGTCTCCCGCCTCCGCTTCGGCGCCGAGCGCGCCTGCGCCGCAACCGGCCACGCCTGAGTTGCCCAAGCCGATCCGGATGCCTGGCGTTTCGCCGGCACCTCAGCCGAGCGGAGTGAAGAAGCCCGGCAACGGTCAGGCGGTTCCGGCTCCAAAGCACACACCTTTGCCTGCCGCGAATGGGGCTGCCTCCCTTAATCTCACCGGTGAGCTTTCGCTCCTCCTCGTGGAAATCGGCGCGACCTGGCCCGAAGGAATTCGCAGCGAACTTTCCGTCCTTACCGGTGATACGAAGATCGTCCTCCCCGTCTCTGAAGTGAGTGCAGGCCTGCAGAAAGGAAAAGTTGCTTTCACTTGGGCGCAGATCCGGAACTGGCTCACGCCGGCGCCGACGTCGCCGATCAATCTCGCGGACGACACCATGCTCGTCCTGCCGCTGAAGATTGTCGCTCCTGCCTTTGTCGCGGCGACCGGCGCGAAGAAGCGCCAGTCCGCGACCGCCACGGTTAATCAATCATTGCCGGACTTCTTCGGCCCGACGGCCGGCCGCGCGCCTGTCGCTGAACCGCCAGCCCCGGCGCCTGCACCGGCGCCAGTCATGGAAATGCCTGCGCCTACGCCCGCCCCGGCGCCAGTGCAAGAGGTCGCTCCAGTTCCGCAGCCCGAGCCCGAAGCCGCTCCGGTCGAAGCGCCACTCACCCTTCCGCCGCTCTCGCTCGCTCACGAGCCGGTCGCCGCTCCCGCTCCGGCGCCTGCCACAGCTCCGAGCGCCGCAGTCGCTGCTGGAACACCGACTTCGCTCGCCGAACTTTTCAACCAGCCCGACAAGACCGATTGGGCTCCGAATGAGCTCGTTAAGTTGACCTGCGCGTTACCAGGAGTCATCGGCGCGGTCGTCGCCCTTGAAGAAGGTTTGGTTGTGGCCCAGAAGCTGCCTGATGGGTTGTCCCCCGACACGTTCGCCGCATTCATGCCACAGATCTTCAGCCGCCTGGATAAGTACACCGGTGAGATGCAACTCGGAGACACCGAGGAAGTCACCGTCTCCACCGCGGGTGGCCCTTGCCGGTTCTTCCGCCGCGGGAAACTTTTCTTCGCAACCCTTGGCCGTTCGGGCGATTCCCTGCCGGCTGGACTTCATCTCGTCGCTGCCGAACTCGCCAGCCAGAACTCGTAAAACAAACCCCAAATCACCATGGCCATCATCAATCGAGCCACAAAAGAATTACAGCTGAAGATCGTTTACTACGGTCCGGCCAAGAGCGGGAAAACCACGAACCTCGAGCAGGTTCATGCCAACGTCCAGGTGCCCGATCCTTCGGCGAAGGGGAAAATGACCAGTCTCGCGACAAGCAGCGATCGCACGTTGTTCTTCGACTTCTTCCCGCTCGAGGCGACGACGATCAAAGGCTTCAAAACCAAATTCTCGCTGTTCACCGTTCCTGGCCAGGTCATCTACAACGCCACGCGCCAGATCGTGTTGCGCGGTGTGGACGGCATCGTGTTCGTCGCGGATTCGCAGTACGACAAGATGGCCGAGAACATCGAAACCTTTCAGCACATGACCGACAACCTCAAGTCGCTGAATCTCAATTTGGAGGACATTCCTTACGTCATCCAATACAACAAGCGAGACATGGAAGACGCAGCCCCGGTTGAGTACCTGGAATATGTGCTCAACAACCGCGAAGTGCACGTTCCTTGCTTCGAGGCGGTGGCCAACAAGTGTGAAGGAGTCTTCGAGACGTTGAACATGATCACGAAGATGCTCATTCACAAATATCTCAACAAATAAACAGCCAGCCGCACTACCACTAACATGGCATTCCCTCAACTGACCGAAGAAGACCTCGCCGCATTTGATCGCGTCCTGCAGGACTTGATCAAAAAGAGCGAGGCTATGCTGGTGATGATCGTGGAGAAGGCCGGCTATCTCATCCACCAGTATGGCAGCAGCGAGTCCGTCGACACCGTGACGCTCGCCACACTGGGCTCCAATGCTTTCAACGCGACGCAGTTCATGGCTCAGCTCGTGAACGAGCCGAACTTCGCGAGCATGTATCAGCAGGGCGAGACCTACAGCACCCTGATCCTCAACATCGATGAGAACTGCCTGCTCGTGCT
>CBHXZU010000818.1:0-2762 GCA_966125105.1 uncultured Prosthecobacter sp. | reverse complement strand
TTGGGGCCTGGGATCGGGCACTCTGCGGACGGCGCGACAAACTTTGGTCTTAATGGCCGCTGCGGAAGTCGGAAATCCCACGGCCTGAGGCACGGAGAATGCAGCCAAGCGGGCGTTGTTCCTTTTTTTATGCGTTTAGAAGAATGGCTCCTTGGGCTCTCCCGCACCGCTCAGTATGTGATCGCGTTGCTCCTCCTCGGCGTTTCGACCTTCACCTATATGAATGGCTGGGTTTGGCCTTGGGGATGGATCCTGGGGTTCATCCTGCTGGCATGGTCGTGCTTTGCGCCAAGCCGGCCGAGGGAGAACGACGATCGTTCTGAGTGATCGCGAGGGCGCTCCACAGTTTTACGGCGCTTCACTCGGCGGTCTAACAAACCGGGCGGGTGGCGAGTTGCATTGCGAACATGCACCCCACGTCTCTTCCTCTGAACCGGCGCGCTTTCCTGCGGGCGGCGGGTTTTACCCTCGCTCTGCCGTTGCTCGAGGCCATGCAGCCGGCGTTTGGGGCTGCGGCGGCGGGAGCCAAGCCGCGGCGCATGGTGTGCATTCAGACGAACATGGGGATTTTGCCGCAGTTCTTCTTCCCTGAGGAGGCGGGGCGGGATTACGCGCTGTCGCCTTACCTGGAGCGGCTAAAGGCGCATCGGGAGCAGATGACGGTGTTCTCGGGAGTAAGTCATCCGGGCGTGACGGGGGCGCACGCGGCGGAGAAATGCTTTCTAACCGGCACGCCGCATCCGGAGCGGGGCGGGTTTCGGAATTGGGTGTCGCTGGATCAATTTGCGGCGGAGCAGGTGGGGAATCTCACGCGGTATCCGTCGCTCTCGCTGGCGATGAGCAGTGAAGGTGGATCGACGCTGAGCTATACGCGGAGCGGCGCGCCCATTCCGGCGGAGAAGAGCCCGAAGAAGTTGTTCCAGCGGCTGTTTGTGCAAGGCAAGCCGGAGGAGGTGGCGGCGAATGTGGAAGCGCTGCGGCAGGGGCGGAGCATGCTCGACTTCATCGGGGGCCAGGCGAAGCGGCTAAATCGATCGCTTTCCGCGGGTGACCGGGAGCGGATGGACCAGTATTTCACGTCGGTGCGCGAGCTGGAGCGTCGGCTGCACAGTTCGGAGGAATGGGAACAGAAGCCGAAGCCGGTGGTGACGGCGAAAGCGCCGGAGGACATCGAGGACGGGCGGGAGTTTGTGGCGAAGACGCGGCTGATGTTCGACGTGATGAAGCTGGCGCTGGAGACGGATTCCACGCGGTTGATCACGCTCTTTATCGACACGACGGTGATCCATAACATCACGCACCACGGGAATCGGCCGGAGGTGATTGCGGAGTTGCGGACGAAAGAAGAGGGGCAATTTGATGCGCTGAATGATTTCCTCTCTGCGCTGAGCGGGGCGAAGGAGGAAGGCGAGACGCTGCTGGACCGAACGATGGTGCTCTACGGCACCCCTATGGGCAGCGCGAACTCGCACTCGAATGTGAATCTGCCGATGCTGCTCGCCGGGGGCGGGTTCAAGCACGGGCAGCACCTGGCATTCGACAAGGAGAACAACTATCCGCTGGCGAACTTGTATCTCTCGATGTTGCAGCGTCTGGGGATGCAGACGGATGCGTTTTCCACTTCGAAAGGAACGATGCGCGGGCTGGAACTGGCATGAGTGGGCAAAGTGGCAGAGCCCGCTCGGCTCTGAGTGCCGTGCAGTCTGCGGCGGGCCGCCGCAGCTACTGTGTTCTGCTCGCAGCGATGCTGGCGGGTAACGCATTCTCGGCCGAGATCATGCCGAATGCTTTCTTTCGTGAGCATTGCTATGACTGCCACGACTCGGCGGAGAAGAAGGGTGACCTCGACCTCACTGAACTGAAGCGGGACTTTGCGGATAAGGAGACCTTTGCGCGCTGGGTGAAAGTCTACGACAAGATTGTCTCGGGTGAAATGCCGCCGAAAAAGAAAGCGCGTCCCGCGGCAGACGGCGTGGCGTGGGTAATCAATTGGCTCGGGGAGCGGCTAGTGCTCGCTGATGCGCGGAGGCTCGTAATCGAAGGGCGCACGCGGGCGCGTCGGCTGACTCGGGCGGAATACGAGAACACGGTGCGCGATCTTTTCGATCTGCCGGGCATTCCGCTCCAGGGCGAATTGCCCGCGGACGGCTCGGCACACGGTTTCGACAACAACAGCGATGCGCTGGACATCTCGCACGTGAACCTCGCGAAGTATCTCGAGAGCGCGGACCGCGTGCTCGACATGGCAATCGCAACGCGGCCGACCGCGCCGAGCGTGCAAAAGAGCCGCATGTCGCTGGTGAACCAGGGCGGGTTCGTCGCGCACGTGTCGATGAACGGGGATGCGGTTCTTTTGAAAAACAAGCAGCCGGATCCCGAGTATCCGCCCGCAGGCGAGCACGCGCATCTCGACCAGGGCGCGCATGAGCGGATGGGATCGTTCCGCAATGGCGCCAGCGTGGGGATGTTTCGGCACGAGGACGAATCGGTGAACCCTTACTTCGCGGAGTTTGTCGCGATGTATCCGGGCAAATACCGGGTGAAGACGTCGTTCTGGAGTTTCACGTGGGACAAAGGGCAGGTGCTGCCGGCGCGCGGGACGGAAGCGGCGCGGCTCTCGGTGGTGCAACTCACGGGCGATGGACGCGGCGGGCAGCATCCGAGCTACGTGCTCGGTTATTACGATGCGCCGTCTATGAAGGAGCGGGTGCATGAGCTGACGACGTGGCTGAATTTCAAGGAGATCATCGGCTTCAACACGG
>CBHXZU010000817.1:0-2768 GCA_966125105.1 uncultured Prosthecobacter sp. | reverse complement strand
TGCCCAAAGAAGCTCGCGCATTCGAACGAGCGCTTCGACTGCCAGATCTGCCACACGAGTTGGGCGACATCGTGCTTTGGTTGTCACCTCCCGCTCAAAGCCAATCAGCGGGTCCCGCTGAACAAGTTTGAAGGCACACTCGACCGCAACTTCACGACCTACAATCCGCAGGTGGTGCGCGACGATGTTTTTCAACTCGGTATCGACTCCACCGCGAAGAAGCACCGCATGGCCGTGATTCGTTCCTCCTCGGCGGTGGTAGTAAGTTCGCAGAATGCAAATCGCGAGTGGGTTTACTCGCAGCAGCAGACCGTCAGCGCCGAAGGCTATGCCGGACAGGCCTACAATCCGCACTTCGCGCATACCACGAGCGGCAAGGGCACGACGAAGAACTGCACGGATTGCCACTTGAGCAAGGCGAACGACAACAACGCCTGGATGGCTTCGCTGCTAGGCTACGGCACGGGCACGGTAAACTTCTTCGGTCGCTACGCATGGGTCGGCGCCGAAGGCTCAGTGCACGGAATCGTCTGGACCGAACCCGATGAGCCGCAATCGCCAATCGGATCGTCATTCCAAAAGATCGCCTACCCGCGAAACTACGAGGCGCACCAGGCGGCGGGTCAGAAGCTGAAGACGGCTTACGAGCATCACTCCGGCGAGATCAATGACCTCACCCTGCGGCAGGAATATCTCTACGTCGCCGCGGGCAAGGACGGGCTGATCGTCTACGACGTGGCGAACGTGGACAACAAGGGCTTCAGCGAGCGCTTCCTCACCGCGCCCGTTTCGCCGCTCGGACAGAAGCCATATGTCCGCACCAAGTTCGCCACGAGCGTGGCGCTGCCGTCCACGCTGCTGAACGATCTCAAACGCACGCACCTTCCGGAGAACGAAGAGCGGCCGATTCATCCCATCTACGGCTACGTGTTCGTCACGGATCGCGAGGAAGGGCTCGTGATTGTCGACGTCTCAAAGTTCTTCAACGGCGATCCGCAGGATAACTTCCTCAAGAAGGACGTCGTCTTCAACCCCGACGGATGTCTCACTGGCGCGGAATACGCCGTGTGCGCCGGCTCGAGGCTCTACGTCTGCACGCCACGCGGGCTCACCGTCGTGGATATCAAGGATCCGCTGAATCCACGCATCGCTGGCGAATACACCGGCTCCTTCCTGCGCGAGCCACGCGCAGTGGCAATTCAGTTCCGCTATGCGTTCGTGACAGACGCGGATGGCTTGAAGGTGCTCGACATCACCGAGCCGACCAAGCCGCGCCCCATCTCGAAGGCGGTCGTGCCGCTGCGCCATGCGAAGAAGCTCTACGTCGCCCGCACCTACGCCTACGTGGCGAATGGCGAGGACGGGCTCGCGATCGTCGATGTCGAGAATCCCGAGCGTCCGAAACTCGACCAAATGTTCACCGCCGGTGGCGCGCTCAACGACGTGCATGCGGTGCAAATCGGCAGCGTCGCCGCAAGCATGTACGCCCTCATTGCCGACGGCAAAAACGGCCTGCGCGTCCTGCAGATGATTTCGCCCGACCGTGAGCCAAATGCTTACGGCTTCACGCCGCGCCCGAAGCCGCTCCTCATCGCGACGTATCCAACCCATCATCCTGCGCTGGCTGTGAGTCGTGGCTTGGACCGCGACCGCGTCACCGACGAAACCGGCGGGCAAACCGTGGTCTTCGGCCGTCGTGGGAGTGGCCCTCTCAATCCTGCCGAAGCACGCCGGTTTACCCATCATGCGGACGGCACGCTCTACAAAGTAGAAGACACCCGCGCCCGCCTGACCACGGAGGAACGCGAAGTCGGGCCGGTGAAGGTCCAAGTGCCAGTGATCAAACTGGAGACCAAGGACGGCAAACCACTCCCCGCTCCGAAGGGCATGCCCGCACCGGCTACACCTCCGGTAGTCACTCCCCCGCCCGTTCCGCTGCCACCCGCGCCTGACCTCACCGTTCCTCCCGGAGCAACACCACCAGGAACGCCGGCTACTTCGCCGGTCAACCCGCCCAAGCCGGGCTTTCCTGGGCCTATGCCAACGCCGGTCACGACTCCGCCATCAGTCCCTACGGGCTCTCCGTTGACACGCTAGCGACGAGTTCGGCATCCCGAGTAGCGGTTGTTGCGTTTGCATATCGGCCGAATTGCTTCATCCGTTAGGCGTAAGACCGCGCCTCACGTCGCGAGGGCGTGAGACTTCCAAATGCAGACAGGCCTCCCGGATTCGGAGCTCTCGCAAGCTTTCCCGTTGCGATTACCCCCTGATCCCCAGCCAGAAAACCCCGTGTTAAAAGTGCAGACACAGTGTTTCAAGGTTCGGACACCATGTACAAATCTGCGCACACGATGTTTTGAACAGCGGACACACTGTTTATTTTGCAAACACGCTGTTTTTTTTCGCGCACACGGTTGGTGTGGCACGCAACACGATGTTTTGTATTCCGGACACGGAGTTTTGAAACGCGGACACGTTGTTTTTTTCCGAAACACGGTCGTTTGAAAGCTCACGCGATGCGCCACGGACGCAAAACCATGGTCCGAGAACGATCCGGCGTGGCTCAGATTCGATCCGGGCACGACAAAAGTGGAAACATCCTGTCTCAATATCGATGCGAAATAGCCCCAGAACGTTGCAACGAGGATTGAGACGATTAATTCACTGCAATTGCAGGAAGAATGCCGGGCTTGTCTAAGAAGGGTCGCCGGCCGTTATCAGGCCTTTCCTATCCGAAAGCTCCGGGCAGGTTCTAGTGCGCAGCTTTC
>CBHXZU010000816.1:0-2778 GCA_966125105.1 uncultured Prosthecobacter sp. | reverse complement strand
GATTTTCCGTGTCGAGCGCCGTCTGCAGTTCCTTCAGAGACTTACCGGTGCCGGCCAACAACTTCTCCGCGACGGCCGTCGTGATGCTCGCCGCAGCAATCCCGCTTCCCGAGTTGCTGCCATCACCGCTGAGCGGCAGAAGCTCGCCGGCATTCGGTGAATTGGGTCCGGTCACCACGAGCACCGCCTTTGCGCCACGCTCCCGCGCCATCATTACCTTGTAGCGAAGACCGGAGTATCGGTTCAGATGCGCGCGCCTCGGCGCCTCCACTTGTTCCGGGACATAGCGAAGAACGACCACCACCTTGTCCTTCACATCGAGCCCCTCGTAGCTGTTGTAGCGAAGTTGGTTCGGAGCTTCCGGGACACTGAGGCCATAACCGGCGAAGACCAAATTCCCTTCGACCGTCGCGTTGTCGGAAAATGCCAGCGGGCGGTAATCCGCGTCCACCTTCCAGGTAATGGCAGGAGTTCCCGCGCCAACGGTTGCGCTGAGTTGGTTTTGATCGGGGATAATCCGAGCCCCGGCATTGAATTCGAACGGAAGAAAATATGACGTCTGGCCAGGCAAGGGCTGAACGCCCGAACCTTTCAACGCTTCCGCCAGGTAATCTGCGGCTTGTTTCGCGCCCTCCGTTCCCGTGGCGCGGCCCTCCAGTTTTGCATCCGCAAGGAATCCCACTTCCGCCCGCAAATCCGCTTCCGTGATCTCGGGCGCAAGTTTGCCGCCCACCTCACGCCCGCTTGCTGGTGTCGATATAGGCGCTGGAGCTGTCGGCGCCGTCGTTTCCACCGGCTTCGCTTTCGTGGCCGACTTCCGTTCCGGCGCGCTCTCCAGCGCTTTCAGCGCCGCTTCATGACTCCAGTCAGCCATAAAAATCTGGGACTTCCCGTCAGCAGTGCGGTTCGACGTCCAGGCAAGCTTCCGGCCATCGGGCGAAAACACCGGCAATCCATCGAAGCCATTCGTGTACGTAACCCGCACGGGCTCCTTCTTTCCCTGCGTGTCGACAATGAAGAGCTCGAAGTTTTCAAAGCCAAGCTTGTTGGCCGTGAAGATGAGGTAGCGCTCGCTCGGGTGATAAAACGGCGCCCACGACATGCAGCCGAAATCGGTTATGCGCATCACTGTCCCGCCAGCGCGATCCATGGTGAAGATGTCCGCGTTCATCCCGCTCTCGTCGAAACGCCGCCAGCAAATGCGCGAGCCGCTCGGGGAGAAAAACGGGCCGCCATCGTAACCGGGCGCATTGGTCAGACGGACCACATTCGTGCCATCGGCATTCATCCGGTAGATCTCTCCGAAGTAGGCAGGATCCTTTTCGCGGCGCACTTTCGTCTCAGGACTCGCCTCCACTTCATCATACCCGCTGCGCGTGGAGGAAAAAACGATCTCATCTCCGGTAGGCGAAAACGCCGCCTCCGCGTCATAGCCGCGCTCTTTCGTCAGCTGTGTGAGGTTCTTCCCGTCGAGATCGGCGGTGAAGATATCCATCGTCTCATCGTAGTCCCACGAATAGCGGCGTTGCTTTCCGCTGGCGCGAAACTCGATCTCGGCCTGCATCTTCTTCTGCGCATCCGGATCATGATGCGTGCTAGCGAAGAGCACGCGGTTCTTCCCGGGCTGGAAGAAACCGCACGTCGTTTTGCCGATTCCTGGAGACACCTGCTGCGTGTCGCCGCTTTCCAGGTCCAGGGTGAACATCTGGTAGAAGGGATTCGCGTCATTGCGCTCGCTTTGAAAGATGAGGCGTTTCCCGTCTGGGGAGAAATACCCTTCTCCGCTGCGCTTCCCTTCGAAAATCAATTGCCGGGTATTCGAGAGGAATGCCGACTCCGGACTTTCCTGCGCAAGACAGGCCGACGCGATCGCGCAAATGAGGACAGTAGGGCGCAACATGCCGCGGAAAGTGTCGCTCGCCCGCTCGTTTCGCAAGTCTCTGCGATTCTTGACGTCCTCCCGCCACTCCCCTCTACTCCCGCCTCCATGAATCTACTCCGAATCCTCACGGTTGCTGCGGTCAGCGCCACGCTGGTCGGGTGCCATACCACGGATCCCCACGCGCAAGCCAAAATCTCGCAACTTCGCGAAGGCATGTCGCAATCCCAAGTAAAGCGAATCTTCGGCCAGCCGAACAAGGTCGATCACGATGATGGTCATCACTACCACCACGGCTACGGCTATGTTCCGTACTACGGATGGCACGGCCGCGATCGCTGGGAGGGCGAAGAAATCACGTGGGAATACAATAACCCGAACGTTGAGATTAAGTTCCGCCGCGGCAGCTCCGGCGGATGGGTCGTCCGCGAATGGGACGCCGACTAAAGCTCGCGATACTTTCCCAACCATAAGCCCAGCGCCGCTGATGAAGAGTCAGCGGCGCGTTTTTTTTCTGCGAAAAGCATGATCCGCCGGGTCAAAGGCGGCCCGGCCGTGTTGCGACGTGAACCGAAACGTCGGGATCCGGAGGAGACGTTGTTCGCATGCGAATGCGAATGCGAATCGACATCGCGAAGGCGAACCGGCGCAAGCTGGAACGACCGCAATCAGGCGGAGCATCAATCGGAGGCGCCGCAAAATTCCCGCGGAAGCCGAGTCACACCGGCTCATGGCCTACAGCACGTGCGTCCCTGAGCGAGCCAAAGGCTACACCACTTTCTCCGTCGCAAGCGTGGCCAGCTTGACCTGGATCCGCCGCAAATCCTGCTGAATCCGGTCCGCCTCTTTCTGATTCCGCTTCGATTGCTCGATGAGCCGAGCAACCTGTTGCTTCAGAT
>CBHXZU010000815.1:0-2807 GCA_966125105.1 uncultured Prosthecobacter sp. | reverse complement strand
CCTAATATCGTACTATTATTGTGACCCACCCGTTGGAAATTCACGCGCTGATCATCGAGGATAATGCGGAGCACTCGATGCTTCTTCGGCGACTGCTCACCGCTTCGCAGCTCCCTCGATTCCTCGTCACGGAGGCCGCCTCGTTGAGCGACGGCCTGGCGAGGCTCTCTGAGGGCAAAGCGCGGATTGTGCTCCTCGATCTCTCGCTTCCGGATTCCCAAGGACTTGCAACTTTCGAGAAGGTCTACCGCGCTGCGGGGGAGCTACCCATTGTCGTTCTTAGCGGAATTGCCGATGTATCCGTCGCGATCCAAGCCCTTCAGATGGGCGCGCAGGATTACCTCGTAAAAGGGCACGTGGACAATCATTTGCTGCTCCGATCCATCCAGTATGCGCTTGAGCGCAAGGCGAACCAGGTGGCGCTCAAAAGAGCTAACGAAGAGCTGGAGATCCGAGTGGAGGAACGGACGGCGGAGCTTTCCAAATTGAACGACCAATTGCAGCGCGAAGTGCACGAACGACGCCGGGCCGAGGCACAAACGCTCGAAAGCAATCAACAGCTCGTCGCGGCGATGGAGCAATTGCGAAGCGTGCAGCGCGATCTGGTCCGGCGGGAACGGTTCCAGGCGCTCGCGCAAATGGCCAACGGGATCGCGCACGAGTTTAATAACGTTCTCACGCCCATCGTGGGATTTGCCGAGCATCTCCTCCGCGATCCTTCGATCGCCAATGGGCCCGAGCACGTGCGGCAGAACTTGCAAAAAATCCGCGCGGCCGCCCTCGCCGGTTCAAAAGCCGTGGCGCGAGTGCGCGACTTCGCAAAAGCGGAGACGGGCGAGATGGGGCCCGTGCATGTCGCGGATTTGATCGAGAGCGCCGTAACTTTGACCGAACCCAAGTGGCGCGATGAGGCGCTGGGATCCGGCGCGACCGTCTCGGTAGCCCAATTGATCGATGACGTGCCGGACGTGGTTGGGAATGCGGCGCAATTGCGCGAGGCGCTCGCGCACCTGATTTTCAATGCGGCAAAGTCCATTGACCGGCGGGGCTTGATCCAGGTTGGCGCGGAGCGCCGTGGCGAGGAAGTGGCCCTATTCGTCCAGGACGATGGAAGAGGCATGACCGAAACGCAGCGGCATCATTGCCTGGATCCCAAGGCGGCTCCGGGCGCTCTCGACAAGCGAATGAGCGGATACGCCGTCATTCATAACATCGTTGCGCGTCACTGCGGCACGCTCGAAATCGAGAGCAAGGAAGGAAGCGGCACGCGCGTGTGTCTTTTGCTTCCCGCCGTCGTGGAAATCCTGCCACCCCTCGACATTCCCGGTGTGTTGGGTCCGATTTCAGCACCTGAACCAGTTCCAGTCGCGGCGCCCGTTGCGGAGCAAAACAAGCAGATGCGGATTCTCGTGGCCGACGATGAGCCGATGGTGCGCGAAGTAATCCGCCTCTACTTGCTGGAAGACGGCCACGCCGTGGAGACCGCGGACGACGGCGGCGAGGCGTTGAAGAAGTTCCAGAACAGCGTGTTCGATCTCGTTCTGACAGATCGCGCGATGCCCGAGTTGAGCGGCGATCAGCTTGCGGTGGAAGTGAAGGCCTTGCGCCCGAATGTCCCTGTGGTGCTCTTGACGGGCTTCGGCGATTTGATGAATGCCGAAGGCGAGAGGCCGCCGGGCGTTGATGCCGTGGTTGCAAAGCCTTTCACCATGTCGTCGCTGCGCAACGCGGTTGCCGAGGTGAACAAGCGGAAGGTCGCGCATTAGCGCGATCGCGTCCTTCTCGCTGGAGGAAAATATCTGCGGTTCGAAGTACGAGCGGTAGCCGTATTTCTCGCCGATCGCCAGGCACTCCTGCAGCGATTTGAGACCGCCGGTGCAGGTTTCATCGCTCAAATTCGCCGCCGCAGCGCAAACGCCGTAGCGGAGTTGATCGCGCACGGGAACGTCACTGTGCCAGCCATACAGGACACCGGCAGCAAATGCGTCGCCGGCGCCGGCGGCTCCCTTGATGTAGCCAGACTTGGGGAGCTTGACCGAGCCGTGCTCGTCCCACGACCCGTCGCGACCGAGTGCCACGCCGCCTTCGGGGAAGTGCACGACCACGCGCTCGCGGACTCCGGCATCGAGCAGTTGCTGCATCGCCGCGCGCAGTTCGTCGCGATTGAGCTTCTCGCCGTCGCGCACCTTTCGGCCCGTGCAGCGCCCGGCTTCAAACTCATTCATGATGCAGTAATCCACGTGCTTGAGCGCGGGGAAGACGATCTTGGCAAAGCGGTCGCTGTCTTCGCTCACGCAGTCGATGCTGGTTTTCAATCCGGCGGCTTGCGCGGTGGCGAGCACTTCGGCTGCGACCGTGCCGTGCGTCGCGCTGGATTGATCGAGCCGATCGAGAAGCAGCAAGTAGCCGAGGTGGAAAATGCGGGCGTTGGAGCTGGCGAAGTCGAAGTGTTCCGGGCCGAGTTCGGCGTTCGCGCCGCGCGCGTGGAAGAAGGTGCGCCGGCCGGATTCTTTCACCGTCATCACGTCGGTGAAGCTCGTGGGCGCGGACTTGGAGCGCTGCAGCGCAAAGGTGCTGATGCCGTGCTTTGAGCAAACGTCGGCAATCCACTCGCCGTTGCTGTCGTTTCCGACGAGTCCCGCGGCGAGAAGTGGAAAGTCGGCGCCGAGCACCGCGAGATCGACGAGGATATTAAAGGGAGAGCCACCGGTGCCTTTGCTGGTGGAAGAAATGTTCGCGAGCGCGTCTTGTTGCGGCCAGACGTCGATCATCTTGACTGCGTCGACGATCCAGTTGCCGCCAGCGAG
>CBHXZU010000814.1:0-2809 GCA_966125105.1 uncultured Prosthecobacter sp. | reverse complement strand
CGATCGCCGACGAAGCGCCGCCGCATCCGCGCCGCCGCTCGCTGAAGCGCATCCTTCAGCCGCTCTTCCGCGAAGTCGCCGGCGCTTATGCCTGGCGCGCGGAGTCGGTCGGATTTTGGAATACCGACGAAGGCCGCTACTGGATGCCGCGTCTTGTATTCGGCCGCCCCGGTGAGAAGGCCGACTTCAAGATCGGCATCTTCGCGGGCGTGCATGGAGACGAACCGGCGGGCGTGCTCGCCTTGTGCGACTTCGTTCGCGCCCTCGAGTCGTCGCCGATTCGCGGACGCGGCTATGAACTGCACGTTTACCCGCTGATCAATCCGACCGGCTACGAGGACGGCACGCGCCATTCGCGAGTCGGCAAGGATCTGAACCGCGAGTTCTGGCGCAATTCGCCCGAGCCGGAAGTGCAGCTGATCGAGCGCGAGATCCTCCGCGCCCAATACAACGGCTACATCGCGCTGCATTCCGACGACACCAGCGAAGGCGTTTACGCCTTTGCGCGCGGCCACACGATTACCGAGCACTTGCTGAAACCGGCGCTCGCCTCAGTGGAAGCCGCGCTGCCGGTGAACAACAATGACGTGATCGACGGCTTTCACGCCGTGGAAGGCATCATCACCAGCGCCTATGGCGGGATCCTTTCCGCGCCGCCGGGAGCGCGTCCGCAGCCATTTGAAATCATCCTGGAGTCGCCCACCGAGGCGCCGATGCATCTGCAGCGCGGCGCATTCGTGCTCGCGCTCGTGGAAATTCTCGCGCACTACCGCCGCCTGATTGCTTTCGGCGGCGACCTGTAACGGAACGCTTTGCCGACCGGCATCAGCCGGAGGCGTTAATCAAACTACTACCGCTGACCTGACTCACCGGGACGACCGGAGGTCCGATGCGAAAAATACACGCACACCTCATGTCTCACGACTCGTACTCACACCGCGCCCTGCCGCGGTTTATTCTGACTGCCGGCGCCTCGTTCCTCCTCGCCATGACATCGTCCGCTGGCAGCGATGCCAAAACGGAAGTGAAGCCGGCGCCTGCTGCCGAAAAGAAAGGCCTCGTCTTCGCCGACGGCCTGCTGACGCTCGACGTCGAAGAACGTCTCCGCTTCGAAGCCCGCAGCAACAACCGCGACTTCGACGACAGCATCAACGACGATAACGACGACTCGTGGCTGCTGAATCGCTTCCGCGTGGGCCTCGCGATCAAGCCTGCGAGCTGGATCAAGATCTACGGCCAGATGCAGGACACGCGCGAGTGGGATAGCGATCGCCCGAATATTCCTGGCGTCCGCGGCACGGAAGGCGGCGACACCTTCGACCTTCGCCAGGCCTACTTGGAGCTCGCGAATTACAAGGAGTTCCCGCTCGGCCTCACGCTCGGACGGCAGATTTTGAACTACGGTGACAATCGTCTCGTTGCGGACAGCAACTGGGGTAACTTCGGCCGAACCTTTGATGGCGCGAAGCTGCGCTACGAAAAGAAGGGCTTTGGTTTCGTGGACGTGTTCGCCGTTCGACCGGTGCAGATCAAGGAGGAGGTCTTCAACGACAGCGACTCGGAGGACAATTTTGCAGGCATTTACGCGTCATTCGATTTCGTTCCGTTTCAAACGACGGAGTTTTACGTGCTCCATCGCGACAAATCGGATGACCAGCCGGACCTCGACCCGACGAACAAGCTGGATCCGCGCGGAACGTGGAATGGCCCGGCGCAGCGCATCACCACCTTCGGCACACGCTGGGTTTCCAAAAAGGGCGCGTTGCATGGATGGGATTACGGATTGGAAGCCGCCTACCAGGTCGGCGACTATTGGACCAGCGACCGCAGCAAACCCGCGCTGGATCAGCACGCCTTCGCGCTGCACACACACGCTGGTTACACGTGGGAAAACGCCGCGTGGAAACCGCGTCTTGGCATCGAGTACGACTTCGCGAGCGGGGACAAAGATCCGAACGACGGCAAGAACGAGTCGTTCCAAAACCTCTTTCCGTCGAATCACGCGCACTACGGCTACATGGATGAGTTCGGCTGGCGAAACCTGCACGACGCGCGGATCCAGTTCTCGATCCAGCCAACCAAGAAGCTGAGCGCCGAGTTGAATTACCACGCCTTCTGGCTCGCGGAGACGAGCGACTATTGGTACCGCTCCAACGGCATCTCAACTTTGCGGACAAAGACGCCGAGTGGCGCTGACGTCAGGACCGTGAATGCCAGCAACTTCGCCGGACACGAAGTGGACGTCGCCTTCACCTACAAGGCGACCGATTGGCTGACGATCCACGGCGGCTACAGCCACTTCTTTGCTGGCGACTACCTAAGCGACACCGGCCCGAGCGACGACGCGGACTTCGCGTACGTGCAAGCGAGCCTGGCGTTTTAATCGGCGGAGGCTTCCGCCACGAAGGGGTTTATATCATGGGCGCGTCTCTTCGGAGGCGCGCCCATTTTTCTAACGCCGAGGAATTATTCTTACGATGCACGAAAAGCCGGTCATCCTGATGGAGCTTATAGCGGCTGATTGACCCCGCGCCCCCCGCGAAAGATACGTCGCCGGGAAGAACTCTTTGAAATGCGCCTAGGGACGCGAGGTTTTTTAGCACGAGGCGGGAGGAAGGACCCCACGCCACTTACTACAACTGTTTCGCCAGCGATGAGGTTCGTCTTAAATGGTACGGGGTCCTTCAGTCGCTTGAAGCTCCATACTGAAGAACCTCAACGTTCAGACGGTTTCGAACTTGTTCCCGGCGATGAGTCTCCCGCGAGTGGCTCGGGGTCCTTCTCCTCGTTACACTCGGTCAGGATGACT
>CBHXZU010000813.1:0-2815 GCA_966125105.1 uncultured Prosthecobacter sp. | reverse complement strand
GAAGTCGCTCACCAGTTGATCGTATCCCGTCGCCGCAGCTTCACCGAAAAGCGTGCCCGCGCCGGTCAGCGCAAATCCGGTGCCGCTCGTGCCTGCGGTGTCGAAGGTGACGCCATTCACGGTGGCGCCCGCATTATTTCCAAAATCGAGTTTCAGCGCGTAGTTCTTAGTCGCCGTGATGAGCGCAGCTCCATCGCTGCCCGTGGAAATCTGGCCGGACCGCGTGATAGTTCCACCACCGGTCAACCCGGTGACCACATGGCTCCCTAAAGCCAGATCCCAGGTCGCGCCAGTTGCCACGGACATCGAACCCGCGGCAGCCGTATTCGAGGTTTCGGTCCTTAGCGTGCCGGCGGAAATGGTGGTGCCGCCACTGTAGGCGGTTGGTCCACTGAGCGTGAGCATCCCAGTTCCTTGTTTGGTTAGGCCTCCGGCGGTGAGGCTACCCGCGAAAGTCGTCGTCGCAGCATCACCGGCGGTTAGAGCGCCTGCGCCAAGGTTCACGCTGCTGCCCGCAACTCCGGAGAGCGCGCCGACATTCACTGCGGCGCCACCGGAAACGAGAGAGGCGCCCGACGCCGTAAGGTTAAGTGCGCCACCCGCCACGATCGTGCCACCCGCAAGCTGCAGTGTGCCCCCGGAAATCGTGGTGCCGCCGGCGTAAGTATTCGCGCCCGCCAATTGCAACGTCCCCGTTCCCGCCTTGGTGAAACTGCCCGTGCCGCTGATCACACCAGCAAACGTCGTTGAAGTCCCGTCGCCGCCCGCGGCCAGCGAACCGTCATTCACGACGCTTGTGCCCGCCACGCCTGCCAGCGAGCCAATCGTCTGAGTGGCTCCGCTTAAATCCAGCGTCGCGCCGGAGGTGGTCAAACTCACCGCTGAGTTTTGTGGCAAACGCCCGCCGGTCACTGCAGTCACTGCGTCAATTACAGTCGCTCGATCGCCGCCGAGATAGTTCGCGCCGACGAAACCGAGCGTGTGGTTGCCGGCGGGGAGATTTACCGCGGCGGTGTAGTTCTGCCAGGTGGCTTCGGAAAACTCAGCAACGTCGAACGTCTTCACGGTGCTGCCATCGACCTGCAACTGAATCGCCATCGCGCCGAATCCTCCGCGAGCCACGCCTTGGAAACCGATGTTGTAATAACCCCCATTGGCCACGCTGATCGTCTGCGAGATCGCTCCGCTTGATCCCCCACCCTGGATGAAACCCGCCGCAGAGCCGTCATGATTCGTCGGCCCAAACCAAGGACTGCCGTTCAGCGCGATGCCGGAACTCGTGCTGGTAAAGGTCCACGTCGCCCCCGTTGGCGCGTAGCCGAAACTGCCGCTGGCCAGAGAGTCATACGTGGCGAAACTCCCGTTCGGAATGGCCAGAGTCGTGATCGGGCTCAGCTTGAGCGTGCCAGCCTGAATCACCGTCGGCCCGGAATACGTCTGATATCCGCCGAGTGTCAGCACGCCAGGCCCAGCCTTCTCAAAGCCGCCTGTCCCACTGATGACTGTGTCGATCTTCTGGGCCGACGCAGTGGTGATGCCGAAGGTGCCGCTGTTCGCGACATTTCCCAGGCTGCTCAGGTCGGCGTCCCCATTCTCAATCGCCAGTTTGCCCGATCCAATGCTCACGCCTTTTCCCGAGCCGCTCATCGGTCCCGCGAATCGGATCGTTCCCGCTCCGAACTTTGCCAGCGGACTATTTATCTGCAGCGAGGGAACCGAGATCGTGTGAGTGGCCCCGGCATCGGCCTTCAAGATCGATGCGCCGCCGGCGTCTGCTTGCAACGTTAACTGCGCGGTTCCTGCAACGACGTAATTGCCCGTGCCAAGAAACTCGACGTGCCCGGCGGTTACCGCTCCCGACACGATCACATTCGTCGGTCCAGGTTGCGCGCTGAAGGACGCGTTGGCGCCGATGCCGTTCGGCACCGTCCCGCTGGACCAGTTCCCCGATGCATTCCACGAGTTTCCTACGGCCGGAGTCCAGGTATTCGTGAAGACCTGCTCGTTACTCACCCCGTAGAAGTGGAACGTATTTCCGGCCGCCTTTGGGGTGAAAGTGAGGTCCGTGCTCGTTCCGGTGGCGACAAAGGTGTAGCGCAACACGGAGGCCTCGAGGGCGTCCTGGTTAAAGACCGTGCTTCCGCCTTCGGTGGAAGAAATCGTGCCCACGCGCTGGTCCCCGAGTCCCCAAGCTTGGTTATAGAGGGTCACGGTGTATGCGCGGCCCGCGATCAATCCGCTCATGCTGAGAGTCCCGGGGTTCCCGTTATACTGAAAGCCGTCGAAAAGATCATCGATCACACTCGCGCCGAACGTGGTGGTATGATTTCCCCCGCCGGGAAATTGATTCGGCACGCCGGTGAGCGACCAATTAGTGCCGGACAAGCCCGGTCCGCTGCCGATGAATGTGGCGCCATTCACCGAAACATCGCCGCCAACAATGTTGCCGATGGCAATGTACGTCTTGGCGCCGCTGACCCCGGAATCGGCGTCACCTGTAATTGCGCCGCTCGTAAACACGGCGTCGGCCGCGAAACCGAATGGCACCGCCGCGAGGCTGGCAATGCTGGCGAGGAGAATACGGGAATGCATGCGCGCGGATAGCGCGTGAGCCTTGTGACGGTTCATATCTGGGTGGATGTGCGGGAGATCCTTATCACACACCATCTCCCGAACAGGGTTGCACATACGCAGCGGAGCGCATTGCGCAAAGCCAATTTCGCCGTCTTGCGTTAACGAGCGCCTGCGCGATTCCGGGACAGGAAGAAATGCGAGCGCGCGCGGGTCCGGGGAAAAAAGTATCTTTTGGACACGC
>CBHXZU010000812.1:0-2834 GCA_966125105.1 uncultured Prosthecobacter sp. | reverse complement strand
CGGCGGACCACGCGCGAAGGTTGGCCGCCGTGCTGGGTTCCCGCCGCGTGCACGTGAATCTCCTGCGCTACAATCCCACCGGGCTCAGCCTGCGCGGCCGGGCGTATGAGCGTTCTGCGGATTCCACCGCGGATGCGTTCGCGGCCATTCTCCAGGATCACGGTCTGGTCGCGCATTTCCGCCGTTCCCGTGGTCGGGATATCGACGCCGCTTGCGGTCAATTGCGTCGGCGAATGACCGCTCCGGTGGAGTGACGCCCAGTCGTTAACCTGCCACGGTTACGCCCTCACTTGCGCGGGAGCCGCTGCGGCGCCGACGAATCGCGAAAAGTCCGCCCAGAGCCGGGAGCACCGCGCTCGAGGGCTCCGGCACCATTCCGAACTCGTAGGAACTGCCATTCCAACTAGTGGTCGCCTCGGTATGCCCGCCCGGCGCAAGTACGCGGTAAAGCGTCAGGCCAGGGCAGCGCCTCACTGCCATGAAGTAAGTGGAGCGGCGCAAAAAAGTGGGTCATCCAGAACGGAGCGGCGAGGAACGAGCCGGCTGTGAATCGAAGCGAAGCGGAGATGGACCGACTGATTGCATTTCCAAAGAATCGGTCAACGACCCCGAGCCATTCACGATCGGCATTTTACCCGCAAGTTGCCTGTTTTGGATCGTTCCACTTGGGAAATTCGGAGCGGGAGTTCTGAAGTCAATTAGCTGCTCGCGAGGGGCGCGGGCTCCTTCTCCCCGTTTCACTCGGTCAGGATTACAGACTTTTTGACCGACCGTTTTCCTTAACTTAATGGCAGTGGGGCAGCGCCTGGCGGTCCCGGTGTCGGCCTGGCTCGCTTCTCAAATTTCCGACGTTTGCTTCATCGGAAAACCGTTTTCAGGTCCAAAGTGGTCCGCCGGCCTTCCTGGCCCAGGCAGATTCAGGCGTGGCTTACTGCCCGACTTCCCAAAGATTCGACAGGTCGGGATCCTGCCGGGCGTTCTTCTGGATGGCGGAATTGATCTCAATCGCCGTCGCCACGCACTGGCGGGCGATATGGAGATTGCCCCAGCGAGCTTCGTAGCAGCCGAGATTGTAGTGCAGAATGCCGGTGCGGCGGAGCCATTCCGGAGCATCCAGCAGGACGCGGGCAGCTTCTTCGCCCTTGTCGAGTTGGTGCAAAGCGAACGCGCGCTGGACCGTGAATTCGTCCTCCTCTTTGTGCAGCGTTTCGGCACGGGCGGAAAGCTTTGCGGCACTGGACCAGCGGCCGAGGTGCAGAAGGATCCGGACCCGGGCCACCATGACATCGGATTCTTCCTGGTAGGCTTGTGGGATGGAGTCGAGTTCACGCAGCGCCTCGCGGTGCAGACCGAAGAAGACGTAACCTTCTGCGGCCTGGAGTGCTTTATACACTTCGGGCGGATGCTGCTTGGTGCGGTTACTCAGGGTAAGCATTGCGTTTAATATGGCTAAGCATCGCGCATGCCAGCCGGTTTGCAAGGGGATGGCGCGGGTGGAGATAATAAATTTTGGAGCAAAAGAAAGAGAGTCATGAAAATAGGTTCAGACACCTGCGGCAGAACGGGCTAGCCTCCGCTGGCAATCTGGCGCGCATTCCGGCTTCGGAATGCGGGATGTGAGTCACTATGGCTCAGTGGGCGTGGTGCCCTGGGCGTTAAAGCGCGAAAGCCGGCCGTTCGGCCGGGCGTCCGCTGCATTTGCAATCTTCGACTGGCTCGTTGCCATACTGAGGAAACGGAACGGAAGGGGCCGATCTTTCACAGGAAAATAAAAATCTTTTCTGCGCAAACGACCTGGGAACGCCGAGCCCCAGCTCGCGACGTCCATCGCGACCGATGCAGGCCGCGTGCGGGTTTGCGGACGCGTTCACCGGGATGCGAGCGGAGCCGCTCATGGTGAAGGCGCGGCACGAGGTTTACCTGCGCGGCCTCGATCTACTAACCTGAGGAATGGTTCGACTCCTGCCTCGAAAGGAACTCCTTCTATTCTGCGGCGAAGGAGCGATTCACCGAGCGGAACGTCAGGATCGCGAAGAGGACGATGAGCACCGAGGCCATCACCCGGATTCCCCAGATCGAATCAATGCCTTCCCAGACGATGCCGAGCAGTGTCGCTGCGCAAAGGACCACGCTTATGACCGTGGCACCGAAGGCGATCTGATCGACGATCTGTGGATTCACGATCCCGCGAGGACCCTGTGAGAATGCGGACCGGCGATGAATGTCCTCGAGCAAACCCCGAAGGGGCTTGGGTTCGTCACCGGGTGGATGGGGCACGATGGTTGGGTTCATGGCGTGATTCCTCCTTCGAGTTCACCTTAAACTGCTGGGCCGCCATTTCTAGCGAAATAACCAGGAGCGCCCTGGCGCGCACGTTGTAGCCACATTCGGGAGAAGGTGCTGCTCCTGCTGGTCAGCCAGCATCTTCTCACGAAGAGGGCTACGCGGAACGCCTTCCCACAAAACGCAGGCGCACTTATCCCACTTGAACGTTGGACCTGAGAACCGCGATTGGATTCGCGGTGATGCGTTTGAGGGCCGAAGGCTCGATCCATACCAGCCCAGCGCAACGCGCTGGGTGGGGACAAATATGGCATTAAGGGCCAACCGCCCGACACAACGGCGTATTCATGCGCCGGGCTTTCAGCCCTCTATCGCATTCACCATCGAAACCCAGCCCTTCGGACTGGGCTGGTATGCATCCGGGCCTTCGGCCCTCCACACCACTTTTCCGCGGTGAATGGCGGTTTTAGGTTGGAAGTTGGCCGTTGAGCGTTGACGGGCGCGGTCAAGACATGGGTAACACTCGCGGCTCAGGACATGGGTAACACTTT
>CBHXZU010000811.1:0-2838 GCA_966125105.1 uncultured Prosthecobacter sp. | reverse complement strand
GCAATCACCAGGACAATTTCACCCTTCGCCGGATGCGCAGTGTAGTGCGCCAGGAGTTCCGCAGCCGTTCCGCGCCGGTATTCCTCGAAAGTCTTCGTCAATTCCCGGGCGACGCAAATCTGGCGGTTTCCCATGATCGGCACCGCGGCTTCCAGCGTCTTGAGAATCCGGTGGGGTGACTCAAAAAAGACGGTGGTCTCCTCTCGTTCCGCTGCGGCGCGCAGGTCACGCTCCCGTCCACCGCTCTTCACTGGCAAAAACCCGCCGTAGAAGAACTGCTCAGCCGAAAAGCCAGACCCGATCAACCCCGTGAGCAGCGAACTCGGCCCCGGAATGATCGTGTAAGGAACCCCGCGCCCCTGGCAGGCCCGCAGCAATCGATGCCCCGGATCGCTGATTCCCGGCATCCCCGCATCCGAAATGATTGCCACCTTCTTCCCCTCCGCCAATTGCTCGATCAACTCTGCCGTGCGCCGCGCCTCATTATGCTCGTGGTAACTGACGAGCGGCTTTTCGATCTGATAATGCCGCAGCAGGTTCAAGCTGTGCCGCGTGTCTTCACACGCGATGACATCGACGGATTTCAGGACCTCCAGCGCCCGCACCGTGATGTCGCCCAGGTTCCCAATCGGAGTCGCGACCAAATACAGCATGGGGACGCGCCTCCGCGAGTCAGCTTACCAGCCTTCGCTGATCAAGCTCGTGATCCGCACCGCCAGGTCCTCGGCGGCCAATGGAATGGCCTGCCGTTCATCCTGCACCGAGTCGGCGGAATTGAGGTTCTCGCCACCGACAAAGAAGCTGGTGGAGCCCACGACACTCCGGCTGTCCAAAACGACGCCCGTGGAAGTCTTGATCACTTCGTAACGGCAACGAAGGTTCAGCAAGTATTCGCGAGTTTGCAGCACGTTTCCGCGAACCGAACGGGCCGGACGCCGTTCCACTTCATTGAGCTTCACTTTGAGGATCGCATCGGCGCGATTCTCATCCGTGATCTCGTAGGTGCCGTCCTGCTGGATTTGCTTGATGAGCAGGTTCGTCAACAGCACCTCCACCCGCGGGTGCAGCGTGTCGTTGATGATATTCGGCACGTGGATGCGCTGCACAGAGCGCATCGGTGTCGGCTTGATCGGGCCCACGGTGTAGCCAGCACAACCCGACCACAGCATGATTGCGAGGAAAGCGAAGAGGATCCTCATCGAGCGGATTTCGAAGATTTCTTTTTCGCTGGTTTCTCCGCCTCGATTGCAGGCGCGCTCGCACCAGCGTCTGCAGGCTTCGTCGCGCCAGCCTCATCGGGTGGCGGCGGAAGATCCGGCGGAGGCGTCGTTCCAGGCGAAAGCAGCGGTTCCGGGGATGGTGGCGTCGCCGCGCCCGCGGCGCCGGACGTTCCCTGCAGCGGATCGCCCTGCGGCAGCGCAGGCTCCACGATCGGTCCCACCGGCGCCGTGCGCATGGCCGGACGTCCCGAGCCAGTCGCAGGATACGGATAAGCAATCGCTGGCCCGTTATAGTCCGGACGGCTCGCCACATCCACGCGGGCTTGCGCGCGGCGACGGGCAAGCGCCATGTCACCGCTCTGCGCCTTTTCAGGTCCCGTGCGAAGCGCATCCACACCCACGAGCGACTTCAATTCATCGATCCGCTTGCGCGAAGCCTCACTCTCCGGCGTTCCAGGAGCGATGCGGATCACTTCGTTGTAGTAAACGACGGCTGCCCGGTAGTTCTTCGTCTTGTCGTAGAACTTGGCGATATCCAGGCTGCCCTTCACATCGGCGCTGCCGATGCTCTTGATGTTCTCCTTGGCCTGCGAGGTCTTCTCGCTGCCCGGGTAGCGGTTCACGAAATCCTCAAACGCTTCACGAGCCTTCACGCGAGCCGCCTGGTCCTGGCTGCCTTCCTTCGTCTCGTGATATTGCACATACCCGATCTGGTATTGCGCGTCATCCGCCACAGGATCGCCCGGGTAGCGGATGATCACTTCCTGGTAAGCCCCAATCGCCTCCGTCGGCTTGCCCTGTTTCTCGAGCGCCTGTCCCACGTTGAACTGCGCCAGCGGAGCGAGCCGGTGAAACGCCGCGCGCTTCACAATGCCGGCAAACATCTCCTGCGCCGTGTCGTACGAAGCGGCGATCGAAAGGCCGAGGACCTTCTTCTTCTTCCCGCCTTCGAGAAACGCTTTCGCGATATTGAACTGCGCCTGGATCACCGCATCAAACTCGCCGCCGCGCGGATACTTCGCCGTGTAATCCGCATACGCGTTGTAGGCGCCCTTCAAGTCTCCCGAACGCTCCAAAATCTGCCCAATCTTATACTGCGCCTTGGGTGCCGCCGCCGTGAGGCTGTTGGATTTTACGATCCCGCGGTAAATGTCGAGCGCGCCCTTGGTATCTCCGTTCGATTCCGCCGCCTCGCCTTGCTTCAAGGCTGCCGCTGCTTCCGATTCCTGGCCGCTCGTCGGGGCGATCGCCGCCTGCGTTTCTTCCTTCTTGCCAACAAAGGGGACCCAACTCGGGAGATCCAGAGCTCGCCCCGGGGTTGGCGCCGCGATTAGCGCGGCGAGGGGCAGACTCAGGATCAAGACGGGCTTTCGCATATTCAAAAAGAAGCGGCAGGGTAGGGGCGAACCGCTGCGAGTCAAGTCACCTAGGCCCGATTTCACCGCAGGGAAGTTACCCCGCCATCGAGATCATAGCTCGCGCCCGTGATGAACGACGCCTCTTCCGAACACAGAAACGCCGCCAGTGCGGCGACTTCCTCCGGCTTGCCCATGCGCCCAATCGGCTGCCAGGTGCTCAGCTTCGCGAACATCTCGGCCTCCTGCCCCGGGTAGTTTTT
>CBHXZU010000810.1:0-2842 GCA_966125105.1 uncultured Prosthecobacter sp. | reverse complement strand
TTCCGTGAGCACTTCCACACCATGCTTTTGGGCATCCTCCAGCTTTGAGCCCGCACCAGGGCCAGCGACGACGAAATCCGTCTTTTTGCTTACGCTGCTGCTGACGTTCCCGCCCAGCGCCCGGATTTTCTCCTGCGCTTCCGAGCGGCCCATGGTCTGCAGCGTGCCGGTCAAAACGAAAGTCTTGCCTGCGAATGCGGAGTCTCCACTCGTTGGTGTGCTCCCGCGGGGGGCGATACCCAATTCCCGCAGGCGGTGCAACGTGCTTATTCCTTGCGGACTCGCGAACCAATCGATCGCGGCCTGAACCGCGACCGGACCGACTGCAACCACCGCATCGGCATCCGTCGCACCCTTCTTCTTCGCAGGTGACGCAAAGCCGCTCGCGATGAGGCGGGCTCCCACCTCATTTGCTTCCGCAAGCAAGACGCCCTGCCGCGATGCGAGTTCCAGTTTCTCCATCTCTGACTTGCCCTTATTTGCCTTTGACCTAGGGCTCGCGGCTTCGATTTCGCCGCGCAGACGATCGAGCATGACGACATCTCGGAGCAGGGGAGATGCGGCGACAGCATCGAGAGATTCGTGAAACTTTGCGAGGTCGTGCGCCGTTTCCTCGCCAATCTCCGGAATGGCAAGCGCATGCAGCCACCGGGCGAGCGGCAGGGAACGCGCCCGTTCCACCGCTGCCAGCAGCTTCGTCGCGTTCTTTTCGCCAAACGCGCGAGGCTCCTCGTCCGTGCCGAGATTTAGCGCGGCCAGTTGCGGAAGTTGCAGTGAAAACACATCGAGCGGATCCTGCACGAGCCCGCGTTCCACAAGGGTATCCGCAACGATTCCTCCCAAGCCTTCCAAATCGAGCGCGCCGCGCTTTGCAAAGTATTCCAGGCGCCTCGTCTTTTGCGCCGGGCACGACGGGTTTTCGCAGATCCACACGGCGAACTTTGGATCGCGCCGCGGGGGCGCGCCGCACGCGGGACACTTGCCGCCGATGTGCTTAAGAAAATCAAAGGGCTCAGCTTCCGGCAGACGCTTCTCGAGAACCACGCGCACGACGGCCGGAATTACTTCCCCGGCTTTCTCGATGACGACGGTGTCGCCGATTCGAATATCCTTCCGCTGAATCTCATCCTCGTTGTGCAGCGTCGCGCGACTGATCGTGCTCCCGCGAAGGAATACGGGTTCCAATTCCGCCACCGGCGTGAGCGCGCCCGTTCGGCCGACTTGTATCGTGACATCCAGCAACTTCGTCTCGGCCTGTTCAGGTTCGTATTTCCACGCCTTTGCCCACTTGGGGAATCGCGATGTGTAGCCGGCGGTCTCGCGAAGAGCCACTTGATTGAGTTTCACTACCGCGCCATCAGTCTCGAAACCGAAGCTGTCTCGAACGCGATCGAGTTCCTCGATGGCGTCGAACACCTCTTGGGCGGACTTGCAAACGCGCGAAAACTTCGGGGTCGGAAAACCCAGCTTTGCGAGCCAGGTGAGCAGTTCAGCTTGCGAGGCTGGAGGCTCGTCGCTGATCTCGCCGAGCCCATAGAGCGCGATGTGCAGCGGCCGCTTGGCCACCGTGGAAGGATCGAGCTGTTTGAGCGAGCCAGCGGTGGCGTTCCGCGGGTTCGCAAACGGCTCCTCGCCTGCGGCGACCATTTCATCGCACACCCGGCGGAAGCCCGCAGTATCCATATAAACTTCACCGCGCACTTCGAGCACCTCCGGTGCGCCGACGAGTTTCAGCGGAATCGCCCGGATCGTCTTGAGATTGATCGTAATATCGTCGCCGACTTCGCCGTCCCCGCGTGTGGCTCCCTGCACGAACCGACCGTCCTCGTAGCGCAGACTGACGGCCACGCCGTCGACTTTTGGTTCCACCAACCATTCGAGCTGTTCGCCGGGCAGAAGCTTTTCAACGCTGCCGATCCATTTCTGAACGCGATCGCGTTCCGTGGCGCGCATTTGCTCGAGTTCCTCGGGGTCTTTCGCCTTGCTTCGCTTCTCGGCGAAAAGGTTGTCGAGCGAGAGCATGGGCACGCCGTGGCGCACTTGCTTGAAGCCGGCAGTCGCCTTCCCGCCCACGCGTTGGGTTGGGGAATCAGGCGTGAGCAGTTCGGGATGCGCGGCCTCGAGTTCCCGCAGCTCGCGAAAGAGCGCGTCGTATTCCGCGTCTGAAATGCTCGGCCGGGCGTCGACGTAATAGCGCCGATCGTGTTCCTCAATTTCCTGCCGGAGCTGGGCGATTCTTTCTTTCGATGAAGGCATGAACAAAAGCGGCTATGGGCGCGCCCGTCATCGCGCCGAGCGTGTCGGCGACCCAGTCGGCAACGCTCAACCCGGTGCGGCTTGGAGTCCAGAATTGATGGACTTCATCGAGCGCCCCGTAAAGTGAGACTGAGGCAATCGCGACGATGATCACCTTCGGCCAAGGCCAGCCGTAGGTGAGTCGCAGAGCAGGGACGACGGGCAGGACGCCACAGAAGAAAGCAACGAAGTGCAGCCCCTTGTCCCACATTTGCATGAGAAATGGCATGTCCTCCATCAGCGCCTCGGAGGGACGCGACGACAGGTAAAACACGGTGCAGACCCAGATGGCGATGCCCAGCCAGCAAACCGAGCGGAACAACTTTTGCGACGGAGACAGCAAGGCGGGCATTGAGTGGGCGCGGATGTTTCATGATAGTGCCGGCATGGAAAGTCCAAAGCAGTCCCCCGACCGGCGCATCCTTGGCGTCGAGGGCGGCGGCACCAAAACCGATTGGGTCCTCCTCAACGAAGCCGGATCCGTCCTGCGCGAAGGTCAGCTCCCCGCAGCCAACCTGAAGCTCTCCACCGAGGAGCAACTCCTGCA
>CBHXZU010000809.1:0-2874 GCA_966125105.1 uncultured Prosthecobacter sp. | reverse complement strand
AATTCAACCCACTTCGGGGTTGTTTCCCTTTGCGTGTTACCCAGGGTAGCGCTCGCCGAACTCGCGCAACCCTCGGCTAGATGCTTCAACGCCTTCGGCGGATGCACACTTGGATGCTTTAACGGCTTCGGTGCATCCACGCTTGAATGCCGTACGGCTTCGGCAAGTCCACAACCGCTAATTTGACCGCTGGCACTCCTCCGGAGTGCATTCCATCGAATCTATCCGGTGGTCATACTGGTCCCTAGGATGACGCACCGCCTACCAGCTATGATGCCTCCGGCATCGGAAACATCCGTGTTCATTCTCGCTCCTCGGATGAGGCACCGGCCAGCTTTGATGCCTCCGCCATCGGAAACAGTTATCCGCAGGGAGTTCATTCACTTGAAAGAGGTGGTATCGTTCCGCACGAACTCGCGGAGCTCGGCGAGTTCGCGGGCGAAACCGCCGGATAGGATGGGGAAGCGGCACCATGTTTTGGGATCGAGGTTTTCGTCATCCAGGTGGAAGGACGGCGCGTAACGCTCGCGCTTCCATTGGTTGCGGCTCCACAGGGTGAAGAACCGTTCAACCCACAGCGCGATCTGGTCGCGCTCGTAGGCTGGGAATGCGGCCCGCATGAGGACGTAACACTCGATCGGGCTCTGCTTGTCCCGGATGGCGGCGCGCTCGATGGCGTCCAACACCGGGTAGGGCATCAGATCGTCCTCATCGGTCTGGTGAAACTCCTTGGGGCGCAGTTCCGCCGTCGGCGCCTGGCGATTCACGACGCTGAGCGCGGGATATGCGCCGACGCCCTGCGGACCTTTGCTTTCCATCCATGCGAGCCATTGGCGGAGGAATGCCTTGTCGATTCCCGCAATGGGGCTGAGTCCTCCGCAGGTGTCGCCATCCATCGTGGCATATCCTACTGCAGCCTCCGAGCGGTTGCTGGTCGCAAGCAGGAGCGCATTGCGCAGATTGGCGAGCATCCACACGCCGGGAGCGCGGACGCGGGCCTGGATGTTTTGGAGCGCCACGTCGTCTGTCGCCCAACCGAGCTCCCGGCCGATCCCCTTGGCCACCATCCGGGTGTAGCCGGCGACCAACTCATCGATCTCCCATTCAAGGAATGTGGCGCCGACGGCGTCTGCCACCGCGCGCGCCGCATTCCGTGTCGTCTCTGAGCTGTGCACGGTGCCCTGGTAAACGGTCGTGACCAAGGCCTTCACCCACTCCGCCTCCGATTGCTCGCGGATTGCCGCCACGTAGCCGAGTTTGGCGCGCAGACCTTCCGCGCCCAGCTCCTCAGTCCCCATCTTCACGATCAGGCTCGCGAGCAGCGTGACCGCGGCTGAATCGGCTCCGCCGCTCAGCGAAATGACAAAGCCGCCCGAACGGCTCTTGCGCAGGTAATCGAAAAGACCGAGCACGAGCGCCCGGGTGAACTCCTCCTCTTTTCGACGCGGGCTTGATTCCCAAAGCGCGGCAGCCGCCGGCGGGTTGGTCGGCGCGAGCGTCGGGAAGGTGAAATCCCTGCGGACCACACCGCTCGCTCTCGTTTCAAGATCCGGCGAAAAACTGCCGGTGCGCGCCTGGCCCATTCGCGTGAGATCCAGATCCACTGTCGCGGTCGTCACGTCCCCATCGCGGAACGAAAAGCGCTCGCCTTCCGCGATGAGTTTGCCACCCGTGGCGATGAGCGCGCCCCCATCAAAGATCGCTCGGCCCGATTCGTTGCCGAGCAGGTTGGCATACACGTAGGTGAGACCAAAGGCGCGTGAACCCTCAGTGACAAACCGTCGGCGCACATCGATTTTCCCAAACGCGAAGTGACTCGCGCTGGGATTGAGGAGGAGATCCACCCCCTGTTGCGCGAGGGCAGCCCCCGGGCGATTGGCCACCCACGCGTCTTCGCAGATCTCGAAGCCGATGCGGGCTCCCCCGATTTCAAACAGGAGGTCGCCGATCGGATAAGTTTCCCCATTGCTCTCAAGCTCACTCGATACGCCGGCCGGCCATGGCTTGAACCAGCGCGGCTCGTAGTGAATGCCGTCACCGGCCAGGAAACGTTTCGCGACGAAGCCGGCAATTGCGCCGTCCACGAGGAGGCACGCGGTATTGAAAAGCCCGTTGCGATGAAAGACGGGCAGGCCGACCGACACGATCAAACCCCGAGTTTCCGGCAGGATCGCCTCGAGAATCTTCCAGGCCATGCGGTGAGTGGCTGCGGAATGGAAGGCGTCCTCGCAGCCATATCCCGTGATGCAGAGTTCCGGAAGACACACCACGGTTGCGCCCTGCTCGCGGGCCTTCGCGATGGCGGCGAGAATGTTCCGCTGGTTGCCATCCCAATCCAGCGGCGTCTGGTTGAGCACCGCCGCTGCGACTTTGATCAGCTTCATGGCTGGACCTCGGGATTCGCCGGCAGGCCGCGCGCGGCGAGAATGAGGCGGGTGCGGAGATCATGCAGCGTGGCCGAGAGTCCCACAGGGTATTCGTGCGGATTCAGGAATCGCTTGTGACCTTCGTGCAGGGCTGCGAGCTGCCTTTGGGCGCGCTGGCGCGTCTCCGCGATCGGAGGCTGTTCATGCACGAGTCGGCCGGCGCGGAAGATGGGCACGAGAAGATCTTCGAACTTGGCGTCCTCCTGGATGTGCTTGCGTCGAGTCATGTCGACCCGATCCACGATGATGCGGCTCTTTTCCGCCGGTCCATCGAGGTCAAAGATCATGTCGCCGAGGAAAGCGCCGTCGCGATAGAAGCGGCGCACTTGCTGCAACCCGGGGGTGGAGACTTTTTCGATCTGCTCCGAGAGCTTGATCTTGTGGCGCCATTTTCCGCCCGGCTCGCGAATGGCCGCAATCTTCTCCAGATCGGCCCGCAATGGCTGAA
>CBHXZU010000808.1:0-2878 GCA_966125105.1 uncultured Prosthecobacter sp. | reverse complement strand
GACTGAAGGACCCCGAGCCACTCGCGAAAAGCGGATTAATTTCAAAGGTCTCCCAAGGTAACGTTGTCCACCGGGACTGGCGCGGGGGCCTTCACTGCGCAGCTCGTCCCTCGCTGACTGCGTTCAGATGACCCACTTTTTAAACTTCTCGATCACGCTTAACTTAATGGCAGTGGTCCGAAGGGCTGGGTTTAGATGGAGAAGGTGATCTAGGGCTGAAAGCCCGCCGCATTCCGGCCGATCGTCGGGCCCTTGGCCCTGAATGCATTCTATTTTCCCTACCCAGCGCGTTGCGCTGGGGGTATGCGATCAAGCCTTCGGCCCTCAAAGCATTCCGCGAGATCACCGCTCAGAAAGTCTTTGCCGCCACTCTCCCCGCCGTTAGCGTCGCCCAACCTATGAGCCTCCTGGCCCGCTTGGATTCCGATATCAAAGACGCGATGCGCGCGAAGGCGATGGACCGCCTCGGCGTGCTGCGCATGCTGAAAAGCTCCATCAAAGCCTACGCGATCGAGAAAGGCCTGGCCGACGACGCCGTCGACGAACCGACTTCGCTCGCGATCGTCCGCAAGGAGTTGAAGAAGCGACAGGATTCAGTCGAAGCATTCGAAAAGGGCGGGCGCACCGATCTCGCGGACAAGGAAAAAGCGGAGGCCTTGGTGCTCTCCGCTTATCTTCCGCGCCCACTCACCCCGGAGGAAGTGGAGGCGCTGGTGAAAAGCGCGATTGCGGACGTCGGCGCGACTTCGAAAGCACAGATGGGCGCGGTGATGAAGGCTGCCACCGAGAAAGCGGCGGGACGCGCGGATGGACGCGCCTTGAGCGCAGCGGTTGGTAAATTGCTGCCATGATTTCCGCCGTCATCGTCGCAGCGGGCCGCGGTCGCCGAATGGGCTTCGACAAGATTTTCGCGCCTTTGCACGGCAAGCCGGTGGTCTACTGGTCCATTCGTGCTTTCCAGGATTGTCCGCAGGTCGGCGAAATCATCGTCGTGACCCGCGAAGACTCGACTGAACACGTCGAGCGCCTCGCGCATGTCGAGAAGCTGGACAAGGTGCGGCAAGTTGTTCCCGGCGGTGTCGAGCGGCACCTTTCTGTCTGGAGCGGACTGCAGGTTGTGAATGTTGCCGGCTGCGAATACGTGGCCATCCATGACGGCGCGCGTCCATTGGTCACCCCGAAAATTATCAGCGAATGCCTCGCCCTGGCGGAAAAGCACGGCGCCGCCTGCTGCGCCGCGCCGATTCCCGACACCGTGAAGCGCGCGTCCTACGAAAACATGGTAAGCGAGAGCGTTGATCGGCAGAACCTCTGGGCGATGCAAACGCCGCAGATCTTTAGCAGCGGCCTCATCCTGCAGGCCTATGCGGCGCTCATGGCGCACAACGAGATGGTGACCGACGAAGTGAGCGCCATCCAGAAGATCGGCAAGCGCGTGGCGCTGCTCAAGAACGACGACTACAATTTCAAGATCACATTCCCGCGCGACCTTCCTCTGGCTGAGCAGGTGATGGACATTAGGAATGGGAAAGGTGGGGAAAGCGCGAAAGACGAAACACCGGCGGGAAATACTAAACACTAAAGCCCAAACACTAACATCTCCACCGGGAGGATGGTTTTAGTGTTTAGTCTTTTCGCAGGGCCAGCAGCGCCACCATCCGCCCTGTTTGCCCCTTCTCGATCCGATAGCTGTAGTAGCGATCGAGATTCGCCCCGGTGCATGTAGCACAGTCGTGAACTTCTCCAGCGCCGGCATCCCGTGCCTGCTTGATGATATCGGCGGCGAAATCAACTTCGTAGTGGGGCGGGCGAATGCACGGGCCGAGTTGGATCACCAGGTCCCCTGGATCGCTTCCAAAGTTGCGAGCCATGGACTCGATTGTTGCGGCCACAATGCCTGCGGCGGTTCCTTTCCGGCCGCTGTGCGCTGCGCCAATCACGCGTTTCACGGGATCGACGAAGAACACTGGTCCGCAATCCGCCACGTAGATTCCGAGGCAGACGTCCGTCGACGCCGTTACGAGCGCGTCGACATCCGGGGTGCAATCGGGTGATTGCGCGTCGACGACGGCGACGCCGATGCCATGGACCTGGCGCGCCGCTCGGAAATGCCGGTCCCCCAATCCGAGAGAGCGGCGCGCATTTTCGTGGTAACGATCCAGTCGACGCAGCGCCGTTTCGCGGTCCGTCTTCACCTCGAGCCCCGGCACGCGGCCGGTAAAGGCGTGCACGACCGGAAGCCGGGACAACGCCGGGAATGTCTCGAACGGACAACTCACCGCATCCGGGCCGTCGGCAGAATGCATGAGCTTTACTTGTCGATAATCGTTTCCTCGCGCAATTCCGTCGCGCCCTTGCGCAGGCGGACCTTAGCCACGGCTTCTCGAGGATCCACGAACGTGTTGTCGTAAACGGTGTTGGCGCCGGTGGCGCGGTCGAATTCGGCGAGCGCCACGTTGAAATCGTAGAGCGCTTGTTGCTGCGTCGTGCGAGCGCGGGTGAGGGCGACTTGCGCATTCAAGACGTCGAGCTGAGTGCCCGCGCCGGCGGCGAGTCGCTCACGCGCAAGACGCAGCGCCTCATCCGCCTGCTCCACGACCTTCTCCTGGCTCGCTATGAGTTCGCGGGCTTCCTGGAGTCGGGCATAGGCTTGCTGCACTTCCAGTTCCACCTGGAGCACGCTGTCCGCGTAGGTGATACGCGCGGAGGCGAGGCGCGATTGGGCCTGGATAACGCGGCCTTTTGTTTCGAAGCCGTCGAAGATATTCCACGTGCCGTTCACTCCGTAGTACCAGCCGTTGTACGCCAGGGGGAGGTGATCGGGGCGGCGGGAAATGGGAATATCCCCGCCGGCCATAGCGCGAAACAGTGGCTTTAG
>CBHXZU010000807.1:0-2880 GCA_966125105.1 uncultured Prosthecobacter sp. | reverse complement strand
ACTCCATGACCGGCTGGGACCTTCGGAGTGTCCAGGTTTTCGTCCTCCCCGTGCCCGAGCCGTCGAGTGTCACCCTGCTCGCTGGCGGGGCGTTATTGATCGCGCGCCGCCGACGGAAGGCATAAACTCACGCAGGCGTGTCCCCGGCGAAAAGGTTCTCACCACGAATCTGCACGAATAGACACTAACGCTGCGGTGTTATTCGTGAGCATTCGGGTAATTCGCGGTTCCGAAGCGCGCGTTACGCTGCCCACCTGGCATTAGCGCGGGGACATTGCGGTTGAACTGCGCCGCAGCGCCCGGCAAAGACTCCTGCAATGCTCCGTCGATTCCTCATCGTCCTCGGTGCGCTCGCGCTGCTAACCTCCGGGACCACCGTGGAAGCCCAGTTTCCGAAACCTGCCAAGCCGTTGCGCGAGTATTCCTACAACCCGAAGTATCAAAACTGGGAACTCACGGTCCCGAAGATCGAGACGCCAATCGGCGTTCGCGACGTAAGGTTCGACCTGCAGAATGGAGATGAACGGCCAGAGCCTTACCACGATCGGTTCATCAACGAGGTGCTCGGCTGGTTGCGTGACGCAAAGGCGGCGGTGCGCGCGGCCCTCCCGGAAGTCGATCCGCGCTTTGCCGACGCCAAGGAAATCGACGCATTGCGCGGCCCAAGCGTCACGATCGAACCGCAAGAGCCGGGCGAGATTTCGCGCTGGCTCCTCCATTTCGAACGTGATCACGGCAAACAAGTCGTCGTCTACACGTTCGTGTTTAGTCGGAAGGAACTAAAAGACACCGTCGTGGGCGTGCATTAGCCGCAGATTAACCCGGCAAAAAGGTTCACCACGAATGGGCACGGATATACACGAATGGCGCGGCAGAATTCGTGATCATTCGCGCAATTCGTGGTCCGAGAGGCACGTTCAACTTCCAGTCCACCGATTCACGTCTCTTCCAGAATAAGCGGTCACGCCAGCTTCCAGCTTCACAACTTCGAGGCATGGTGAACGCTGGAAATTGGTTTGCCCGTGCCGCGCGGCGCGACTATTCGCAAGCATGTTCCGGCTTCTCCTGTTCTCCACCCTCGTCGCGCTTTCTGCTCCTCTCGGATTCGCTCAAGGCGCGGTCCGCGGGCTGAGTCATGACCTCACGCAATGGACCGGGCCGCTCGCGCAGACGGCCTCGGAAGACACGAAACATTTTCGCACCATCATGATGGGTTACATCCATTCGGGAGGCGTTTCGTTCAGCCTGGGCAATGCTCCGCTCGCCGGCTTTGACGTCAACTTTACCGATTCCAAAGACGCGCCGCGCATTCACGCTATCACGCCGATTTTTGCGCCGGCCGAAGACACCATCACGATCGGCACCCAGATCGGAACGCCCGATGGCAAAACGGCGCGGGTGGTTGGAAAACGAGGTTACGTGGTCACGGGCGTCGCGCTCAATCACAACGGAAGCTACTACGCTGGGATGCAGGTGCGCTTCTCGAAGCTTCTCCCCGACGGCACCTGCGATCTGGCTGACAGCTATGCAACGCCCGCCATCGGAGCCGAGGGCGGGAAACTCCTCGAAGCCAAACCCATTCCATTTTGCGGCATTCACGCTTCGCCGGAAAACCGCGCCGTTCTCGACGGCCTTTCATTCCTGGTCCGGCAGGAGCTCGTCCGCGACAAGGCGACGGACCTCGTGCCGAAAACGCGCGCGATCGGTGGCGCGTCGCCCATGGTGCCGGAGCCCCAGCCTGCCGTCCCTCCGCCAGCCCAGCAGGTCGTGATGGTCCAATCCGAAAATCCCGTGCTGGATCCCCGCATTGCCGGCATCGTGAAGGACTCCGTCGAACGCCTCGTGCTCGTCAAGGGCGCCAGCGGAGTCGGTTCCGGCTTCGTTTACAAAGTGGGTGGACGCGCCTTTTTCGCGACCAATCAGCACGTCGTCGTCGGCAACGCGAAACTGCAGTTCCAGCCGCTATCGAACAAGATTTCCCTGAAGCTGGGTGCTGCCCAGGCTGCCGTGGGTCACGATGTGATGGTCATTCCGGTCCAACCGGAAATCCCGGGCTTCGAGACTTCGCTCGATGTCTCGAAAGAGGTCAGCATCGGCGATGCGATCGTCGTCCTCGGCGATCCCGAAGGCGCGGGAGTGGTGCGTCCCATTACCGGGCGCATCCTTGGCATCGGGCCCAACCTGGTCGAGGTGTCCGCCCAATTTGTGGAAGGAAACAGCGGCAGCCCGATCGTCCACGTGAAATCCGGCAAAGTCATCGGCATCGCCACCTATGCGAGCATGAGAGCATTCGACGCCGGCGCCGGCCAGATGGCCGTGCAGGTGCGCCGATTCGGATACCGCCTGGATAGCGTGCAAAAATGGCAGCCGGTGGACTGGGCGGCCTACCAGGCCGACGCAGTCACGACTGCTGCGGGCAAAGCCTATACCGAAGCGCTTGCCGCGCTTTGCGTGAGCATCATCAAAGGAACCTTCAACCCCGTGGAGCACAAGGATCCGCGTTTGAAGAATGCCCTGGCTCGATACCCCAAAGCCAACGCTACGGAAGCGCAGATGCAGCAGCAGACCGAGGCGTTCATCCGCGAAGTGCGCAGTGCCACGAAGATGCAAAGCGACGATCTGCGCCGCCGGCTTCGCTACGACTATTTCTCGCGCGATTTGGATGCAGATCTGCAACTCCGCGAGCTCATCTTGAACGCCCTCGATCAAGTAAAGGCCCGCATCGCGCCGGGAGGTGTTCCCAGCATCGCCCCGGCCCGCGCGCCGCGTGGCCTCTTCTGACCAGCCACGCATTTCTTGGGACCACTGAAGCTGATCGTCTCTCTCGGTTCGAGGTGTTCTATGATGGCGTTCTCGTGGACATCCTCGTTCCGGATTTGC
>CBHXZU010000806.1:0-2895 GCA_966125105.1 uncultured Prosthecobacter sp. | reverse complement strand
ACAGACGGGCGAGAAAACAATGGAGGCGACCGGGGCGGCCGCGAAACTGACCAAGTTCGCTGGCGGCGACATGGTGTTCTATGCGGATCGTGTCGAGCTTCGGGGCATCAAGGTCTGCGGTGCAAAAAACTCGTCCATTAAGCGCCGCATTTTGGACCTGCTCCGCGAGCGTAACGCAAAGGGCGACTACCGCGGCTTTGCCATGAAGGATATCGCCGATCGGCTGAAGCTGGATCGGCAAGGCTCGGTCGCAGAAGCCGTCGCTGATTTTCGGAAGGAGTGTCGCGAACGGCTCCGAGATCAGGGTGGGACCGCGTGTGAGGATGAGGACGTCGTGGCGAACCAATATCGCGGATACCATCTCCGTGAGTGGATCACCGTGCTCGAGGGCCTAGACGAAGTAGAGGAAGCCGCCGCTCGGCGAAAGATTAGCCTGACAGAAAACCAGAAAGCAATCGTGCGCCTCTTGCGAAAGCACGGAAAACGAACGCCTCGTCAACTTTCGGACGGGCTAAACTTGCTGAGCGCGATGATCTCGGCCGAATTGGAGGGACTGAGCAGCACCGGTCTAGTCATTACCGAGGGCAACGGCGCAAACAAGAGCGTCCGACTCGCCTCTACCCTAGTTTAGGCCCCACACACCGGCCATGGCGGTCATTTTCGCAAATGCGAAATACGCCTTGAACAATGCACGCGATGGGATGTCTATTCGCCGTCATGCCAGACGATCAACCTTCCAAGGACGCCAAAGAGTTCGCTCAACGTGTCCTCATGCTGCGTGGGAGACTTGGGTTGAAACAACAGGACTTTGCAACACGGCTCGGCGTATCCTTCCAGACGGTTTATCGGTGGGAGTCCGGAAAGGTCGCACCTTCCCCTCTGGCTTTGGAGAAACTTTCGGCGCTGGAGGCGAAGGAGGGGGAGTTGCCCGAAAAGCCCGGCGCGCCACGAGTGCCAGCACATCGGATGACCTTGGATTTCACGGCCCGCCCCGATGCCGTGCGCGCGATTGTCGAAGGCGAGCGCCTCGAACACGGACATCTGCACAATCCGCTGTTTGGGACGGAGGTATCCCGCATCGACGCATTGCCCCATCAACACATCGCAGTTTACCAGCATTTGCTGAAACAGCCACGCCTGCGGTTTCTGCTGGCCGACGATGCCGGCGCGGGTAAGACGATCATGGCGGGGCTGTATCTCAAGGAGATGCTGAATAGGAGGCTGATCCGCCGCATCCTCATCGTTCCACCGGCGGGTTTGGTGGGCAACTGGCAGGCGGAACTAAAGAGCCTGTTCGACCTCCGGTTTCGGATCATTTTGGGGCAAGACTCATCTCCGAATCAGCCCAATCCATTCCGCGCCGGCGCCGGTGATCTGGTTATTTGCAGCGTCGATACGCTCCGCCAGGACCGCCCCTTCGGCCGCTTGCAGGAGGGTGCTGTGCCGCCATACGACTTGGTGATTTTCGATGAGGCGCACAAGCTGAGTGCGACGCGCGACGCCTCGCTGCGCGTGCGCAAGACGAAGCGCTATCTGCTGGGTGAAGCGATGGCCGGTATTCGGTCAGCGGACGATCGGTGGCGGCTGGCTTGGCAGCCGCAACACTTCCTCCTGCTCACTGCCACGCCGCACATGGGAAAAGCCTACCCGTATTATGCGCTCTGGCGACTGCTCGAGCCGCAAGTTCTTTCCACGCCGGATGCTTTCTCGAACTATCCGACAACGGAGCATGGTCGTCATTTTCTTCGTCGGACAAAGGAGGAGATGACGAAGCTAGACGGTTCGCCCCTCTATCCTCAGCGCAGTTCGGACACACTTTCCTACACACTGACTCAAGGCTCCGTCAGCGAGCAGGAGCTTTACGATCAGACGACGGACTATCTCCGAACGCTCTATAACCGCGCCAAGCTACTCAACCGCTCTGCCGCCCGCCTGGCGCTCGGCGTGTTTCAGCGGCGGCTCGCCAGTTCCACTTACGCGCTGCTGCGTTCACTTGAGCGGCGACTCGCGAAACTCGACCAAATCATCGCCGACGTGTTGCAAGGGAAAGTCACGGTCGAGCAGCTCCTCGAACTGCAGCGCCGTCGCGCCGAGGAAGACGATGAGGACACTTTCGAAGCGAAGACGGCCGACGAAGAGCAGGCTCGCGCGGGCAAGGAAGAAAACGAACTGGCCGAAGAAGTGCCACTCACCTCGATGCTCGCTTCGTCGCTCGAAGACCTTCTACAGGAGCGTGAAAAGGTCCGCGACCTAATCACGCTCGCGCGTCAGATCGAGGATTCTGGCCATGAGTCGAAGTTTGATCGACTCCGCGAGGTATTAACCGCGCCCGCCTACGCCGGGGAGAAGCTGTTGATCTTCACCGAGCATCGTGACACCGCCGACTTTCTTGTGCGCCGGCTTGGCGGGCTTGGATACGCAGGCCAAATCGCGATGATCCACGGTGGGCTGGACTACTCGGAACGCGCGGCGCAGGTGGCGCGCTTTCGCGCGTCAGCAGACAGCGGCGGGGCACGCTTCATGGTCTGCACCGACGCCGCGGGCGAAGGCATCAACCTGCAATTCTGCTGGGTGATGGTAAACTACGACATTCCGTGGAATCCGGCGCGGCTTGAACAGAGGATGGGACGCATCCACCGCTACGGCCAACGGAAAGACCGTGTATTTCTCATCAACTTGGTTTCCACCGGCACACGTGAAGGCCGCGTCCTCCACACCCTGCTTGAAAAGCTGGAGGAGATCCGCAAGCAGCTCCGCTCGGACAAAGTTTTCGATGTCATCGGGCGGGTTTTTGAGGACGTGTCGATAAGCCGCTATATGGAGATGGAGTTGGCAAACGAAGGCTCCGCCGAGGCTGAACTTTCCGGTCGCCTCACACCCGAGCAGATCGAAGCC
>CBHXZU010000805.1:0-2899 GCA_966125105.1 uncultured Prosthecobacter sp. | reverse complement strand
ATCAAAAAACCAGGTGATTGCGCCAGAAGCGCTGGAGAAGGAAAGCAAGCAAACGGCCGCAGCTGCCGAAACGAGCGCGGGGACCTTGGGAAACACGCGTGTGATGTTCATGACGGGAACGTGACGATACCTGAGATAGAGCGGCCGTGTCTATCCCTTGAACGAATAATGCCGCCTGCAAGGCATTTAGTCGCTAAGTCAACTGGCGGGTTACCATTTACCAGAGCTGCACTTACGCCGCCAACGCCGAACCTTTAACTGGACGGGCGGGGGCGGCGTCTGGCGGAACCGGATCGGATGCATCCGCTCACGATGGCGTCTCCCTTTTCGCTCACTACGCCCCATCCTGCGGCAAATCGGCAATCGAGCCGATGCACCAATTGGGAAGCCCGAAAACTTGTTACCGTTTCATGACGTACGCACCAACCACGACACGTCGCATGCCCGCGACCGCATGGAAGCTGCTCAATGTGAGGAGAAATCGGGACCCTTGCCCAGTCCCCCGTCCACAGGGAACCCATGTTCAGACCTCGACTCCGTCAACTCGTCCTCGCGCTTCTTCTGCTGCCATTCACGGCCTTTGGCATTGTCGATCTGGATAACAGCGGATGGAGCGATCTGTGGGAGGCCACTTACGGAACCGGCTATGCTCCGGATGAAGACGACGACACCGATGGCCGGACCAATCGCGAGGAGCACGATGAAGGCACGGATCCGCTCGACGCGCTTTCGAGGAAGCCGGAGCCGACAGCGGAGACTGCGCCTAAAGGAAAGCTGCGCTTCACGTGGCCGACGGTCATCGGCAAGACCTACCTACTCGAAGTCTCCGTCGACGGCAGTAATTGGGCGGTCGTCGGCGCGCCCGTGATGGGCACGGGTCAGACGATCGAGCGCATCATCACTCCCGGCACGACCTTCCTCGGCACCGGTCCACGGCTTTCCCGCTACGCCGGCCTCGAGGATGAGCCGCTGCTCACACCGCTGAAGACTGCGATCAAAAAGAAGGTCGCTCCTGCAGAAGAGACCTCGATTCCCGCGGTCGAGGTTCCGCAGACGAATCCAAATCTCGATCATTATGGCCAGTGGGTTCGCGGATGGCTCATTCCACCAGCCGACGGCCCGTATATTTTTTGGATCTCGGGCAACCGGATCACGGAGTTCTCGCTTTCCGCGAACACGACGCCCGCGCGCAAGATGATCATCGCATTCAGCAATGACTCCACCGGCTTTCGGCAGTGGACGGTCTCAGCCACCCAGAAGTCCGCACCGGTCGTGCTGAAGGCGGGAAAAATCTATTACTTCGAAGCGCTGCAACACGAGACCACGGGAAGCGATCACGTCTCGGTCGCGTGGACAGGGCCGGGCCTCAGTCCGGACAAAGAAATCATCTCCGGCGCCTACACCAGCAACACCACGGAAACGCTCGCTCGCCGACTCGCAAAGAAAACGCCGACCTGGCGCCTCACGGTGATCGACCGCGATACCGACGGCGACGGCATTACCGATCACGAAGAGCGCGTGCTCGGGCTCGATCCCTTCAACCCACGCAGCGTTTCGCGCACCGCCGATCTCGCGACCGTGCAGTCGATGTCGACCGCGGCAAATGTGATCACCGTCGGCGCCGAGGCTGCGCGAGGTTACGAGGCGGAGCAACAGCCGGCGAAGTTCACATTTTTCCGCTCGGGAAATTACAATCCGCTGACGGTGCACTTCACCGTCGAAGGCACCGCGCAAGTCGGCGAAGACTATGCGCCGCTCACAGGCACGGTGGAGTTTGGCGTCGGCCAGACGAGCGCCACCGTGGAATTGCGCCCGGAAAACGATGGCGTCTTTGAGCCGGCGGAAACCGTGACGGCCCGCCTAACTGCAGATCCGGCCTACACCCTCGGCACGCCGAACTCTGCCACCGTCACGATCGATGACGCGGCCGATGTGGTCTACGTCGCCACGCTTCGCTCAGAAGACCCAAACATTGTGGGCTATGGCTCGTCTGGACTGAAAGTCGCCGGCAACAAAGCGTGGGGCGACCTGACGCTGAGCTTCGGCCATCTCACCTCGGAGCCCACCGCGGTGGAACTCGTGGTCGTCGGCACGGGCGACAGCATGACTCCCGTGCTCACGTTGCCCCTGACGCAAGTCGCGCTGCAGCGCTGGGAGTTCGAGGCGGCGGGCGGGTTCACTCGCGACCAGATTCTCAATGCGCTCGCGACCGGCGCCCTCGCCGCTCGCGTTTCCACTTCGCAGCATCCGCAAGGTGAGATTGTCGGTCGCTTCATCCGGAACTGGGGCTGGAAGCAAATGCAACTGCCGCCGAAGCCGGACAAGGCGCTCACCCGGGCGCGGTCAGACGGCGAAGCCGCGCGTTTCCTGAACCAGGCGACCTTCGGCGCGACCAACGCAGACATCCAGCTTGTGAAGCGCATGGGTTATCCCGGCTGGATCGCCGCGCAATTTGCCAAGCCGGCGACAAAACACCTCACCTACGTGCAGGCGCGCCGGGCGGAATTGCTCGCCCGCTCGGAAGGCGACGACGACGGTTACCAGCGTCCCCGCCAGGAAGCATGGTGGCAGGCATCCCTCGCCGCGCCCGATCAATTGCGCCAGCGCATGGCTTTTGCCCTTAGCGAAATCATGGTCGTCTCCGATGTCGGCGTGCTCGAGAGCGAGCACGAGGGGCTCGCGAACTACTACGATATCCTCGTGAAGCACGCCTTTGGCAACTTCCGCGACCTACTGCAGGAAGTGACGCTGAGCCCGATGATGGGCCAGTACCTGAGCATGGCCCGCAACCAAAAGCCGAACGCCAACACAGGTTCGGAGCCGGACGAAAACTACGCCCGCGAAGTGATGCAGCTCTTCACGATCGGGCTGAACATGCTGAACACCGACGGCAGCCTCG
>CBHXZU010000804.1:0-2899 GCA_966125105.1 uncultured Prosthecobacter sp. | reverse complement strand
ACAGCTTCCACCCGACCCCGCGGAATCGGAAGATGGCGCGTCCGTCGCTTCCTTGGTCCTGAACCGAGAATTCGATGGGACTGTTCCACCTCTCGTTTCTGAAAATGGACTCGTCGCCCTTCGCGGTCGTCGCGCTGCCGGATGCCAAAGACCGCGCCAACATCTCGGGGCTCAACGCCTGCTCCATATACTTTTTGAAGTTAGGAGTTTCGGTGACTCTGAGCATCTGCGCGCGGACTGCATCGGCATTTTTGCCCATCTGCTCCGCCCGGGTTACGGTCGCCTCGACGATCAGATCTACCATGGATTCCGCCACGGCCGCGGTGTCGATCATCTGTTTGATCGCATCTGCGTCCCGTTGTTTTACGGCGTTACCGAACTTGCGGGTAGCGTGGTAGGGCCAGAGGAAATAGCCGGCAAGGGCAGCGAGGAAGAGGAACCAGCGAACAATTTTCACGCCGGTTCCATTCGCACGTCTTATGCCACCGCACGTAACACGCACTCAGGCAGTAAAAACGGCGTGATGAGATTCCAGGTGTCGAGCGTCCAGCCTGGTCTTCCGGATTCCGCACTGCAATTTCCATCGGGCCAATAATTTTTCCCCCGCGGCTGCAACGCTGCCGTCGGCGTCCGCACGAAGATCTAGGCGTGCGCTTGGACGTTTTTGGCCGTTTTGAGAGACGTTCGGTAGGCACGCGTATCTTTTTTGTTAATTTTTGAACTTCTGCGCTTGCATCATTGTCCCGTCACCGCTCTAGTGGCTGCAGATTTAAGGGATTTCGGAGAATTCCTCCTAGCCCAGGACAACCCAAACGCGTCCCGCAGCGTGCCTAGTGCTGCGGGACGCGTTACTCTTTTAAGAGATTGGTTTAGGGAAATGTCTCGGACCCAGTCAGACTCGCCCCTAGAAGATCTCCGACAGATGCAGCAGGACATCGAGCGCACCCTCTTTCACGAACAGACGATCCTTCAGAGGCTGGATTTGCTGGGCGACCACATCACCCATCAATACCAAGGCAAGGAGCTCACAGTGATTGCTGTCTTGAATGGCAGTATCATGTTCATGGCGGACCTTTTGCGGCGCATTCATCTTCCGTTGCGACTCGATTGCCTGAGCGTCTCCAGCTATCATGGAGGAACTGAATCCTCGGGGGTCGTGACATTCGACCAGAAGTCCCTTCCCGATGTGAATGGGCGTCATGTCCTTGTGCTGGACGACATTCTCGACACAGGACGCACGCTCCATGCGATTTGCGGTCGACTCCGGGCGGAGGCAAGTCCCGCAAGTGTTCGCGTTTGTGTGCTTTTGCGCAAATTGAAAGTTCGCGCCCAAGAGTTCGAGCCGGACTATGTCGGGTTCGATATCGGCGATGAGTTCGTGGTGGGCTACGGGCTCGATTACCAAGAGCGCTATCGCAACCTTCCATACGTCGGCGTGCTCAAGCGCGAAATTTACGCCAATCCTCCAAACTGAACCTGGACCATGTTTAATCTTCGCGGGCAACTCGATCCCAGCTTCTCGACGCCGCTTCCGCCCAATCAACAGCGGTCGGACTCAGCAGAAATCGCGCAGCTTCGTGCCGATGTGGAGCGCCTTTACTTCATCACTGAGGCACTGTGGCGGATACTTCGCGAAAAGCACGGCATCGATGATCAGGAGATTATCCGGCAAATCGCGGCCATCGATATGGAGGATGGAAAACTCGACGGCCGCAAAGCGGTGCAACCGCCGCAGCCGTGCCCGAAATGCGGCCGGACTCTCGTGAAGCAGCGCTTGAAGTGCATGTATTGCGGGGAATTCATCGCGTTGAATCCATTCGAGCGCTGACGATTTCGCAGCCCTCCTAGGGATGACGGCGGGTTCCGCAGGAACGCGTTGAGCCCGCCCAATTGCGACAAAGGGCGGAATGCAGCAACTGCCGCCTCCGCCCTGTGACGTGAATACTTGGAACTACCCTGGAGCGCTGTGCCCTTCAGTAGAGGATTGTCACTCCTCTTAGTTCGGATCCTTCTTGGGATCCGTCGTCCAAACGATCGCCGAGGGATCGTTCGTTGCCTGATCTTCCGACCACAGAATATCTCCCTGCGGTGAAAGGATTTCTTTCGCAGCGACTTCGCGGACGTTTCCGCCGACGAAGCCGATCAGGCCCTTCCCAGTGTAGCGCGCGACGAAGGACTTCGCGTTTCCTTTCGGCGCTCCATCGTAAGCAGTCTTGGCAATGGCGGGATGTGCCTTTGGCTCGCCCGGCAGCCCTTGTTCAAGGAAAATTACCGTATTGTTGGGATTCCCGATATTGTTCAGCCGCACATCGGCCTTATTGCCGTCCTTGTCCTTGCGCTGAAGGCGGCCATTGATCGCGATGGCAAACAGGGGAGTAGCCATTTTTTTCCCGTCCGGATACTGGGCGCCGGGCAGGAAGAGGAAGTTCTCTTTTGTATAGAATGCCGCTTCGCGCTTCTCACGGGCAAAGTCACCTACCGGCTTAACTCCCAAGACTTTCGGCAACGAATTATACCATGCTCGATCAGCTTCAGGTGTGCCGATAATCTGCCAGTCGTCTTTCCCCTTCGTATCTTCCGCCGGCAACTCGCCATTGTTCTGCGCAGCGTAGGTTCCGACGGCGCTGCAGAGCTGCTTCATTACATTGAGCGCCGTGCCCATGTTAGCCTTGGACTTGATCCGGCCGTAGACGGGGAACGCGATTGCGGCCAGAACGACGATGATGGCAACCACCACCAGCATCTCCATCAAAGTGAAGCCGGTATTACGGAACGAACGGGAGATTTTCATGAAGGAAATGGAGAGCCGATCTTAGGCGGTGCCCAAGGTGCGGTTCGGGGCCGTGGATGTAAGCAGGACGCGGTTGTTGCCGTTTAGTTGTTGGATCGCTGAAACGAA
>CBHXZU010000803.1:0-2901 GCA_966125105.1 uncultured Prosthecobacter sp. | reverse complement strand
TTCTGGCTCAGCTATCCCGAGATGGTGAAGATGGCCGGCGGCGAGCCGGTGATCGTGCAAACCAAGGAAGAGAACGGCTGGAAGATGACGGCCGACGAATTCCAGGACGCAATGACCCCGCGCACGAAGATGGTCATCCTCAACAGCCCGGGCAATCCGACCGGCACCGTCTACACCCGCGAGGAACTCGAAGCCATCGGCGAAGTCGCCGCGGGCGAAGACATCCTCATCCTCAGCGACGAGATCTACGAGAAGCTCGTTTATGATGATGTGGAGCACGTCTCCATCGCTTCGCTCAGCAAGGAACTCTACGACCTGACGATCACCGTGAACGGCTTCTCAAAGAGCTACGCGATGACCGGGTGGCGCCTGGGCTACCTCGGCGCTCCGGAAGCGATCGCCAAGGCGATCGACGCGATCCAGAGCCACAGCACCAGCGGCTGCACGAGCTTTGCCCAAAAGGGCGCGCTCGCCGCGCTCAAGGGTGACCAGACGCCGGTGAACGACATGCGGGCGGAGTTCGATCTGCGCCGCCAATACATGGTGAATCGCCTGAGCACCTTCCCGCGCATCAGCGTGGTGAACCCGAAGGGCGCATTCTACGTGATGGCGAACATCAGCCAATTCGGCCTCAGCTCGACGAACTTCGCGGACCGCTTGCTGAGCAAGCATCACGTCGCCGTGGTGCCCGGCGTGGCGTTCGGTGACGACCGCCTCGTCCGCCTCAGCTACGCGACGAGCCTCGACATCATCAAGAAGGGCCTCGACCGCATCGAAGAGTTCGTGAAGTCGCTCTAAGCGACTCGCCGCTCCTCGAGCTTCGAGAACCGCAGCTCAAAAAGCATTTAACAAAACCGCCTGCCGGAAACGGCAGGCGGTTTTTGTTTTTCCCGGAAACCCTCGGAGTCACGCAGTCACCGTCGCAAGCACGCTTGCGCCGCAGCACGGCTCGCCAGAGCAGTCAGGGTGAGCCATTCAATGCAACGGCTGGAGCGTCAAAAAGCCGCGCCCAGCAAAGCGTCGAAAGCCTATCGCTTCTTGGCACGACGGCCGTCCAAATCACGGCGCGTTGCATCGGCGGGCCAAAGGCCGAACCACATGCCAGCCCAGGTCAGAGCGAGGAACGAGCGTCGGCCTGGGTAATCATGCCAAAAGGCCGGAGCCCTGAAAGTGACGACACCACAGCACTGCAACCGAGACATTTTTGGCGTCTCACCGCGCGGCCCACTCGTTCTCCCGGAGATCCGCTCACGACGCCATTCGAGCACCACTTCGTTGTAGTCCGACAAACCCTCGGCCACGAGCAGCCCCGCGCCAGAAAACCGCGCAATCTCACCATCGCGCAACGCGTAGTCCTGATCGTCTCCCTCCATCGTCACCCAAACGGTTCCAGCCCGCCCCCGTGCCGTGACAGATTGCCCTGCCACCAAACGAACCGCCGAAGTTGCGCGCCTTCCAAGCGTCACGACATTCGTGCCGTCGCGCTCGAACGGCGCGAATCCGTTGCCGCAGTTCGTCCCCGTAACGTGGTTATCGCAAATCATGATTGCCTCCTCGCTTTCCGTGTCCGGTTCAAACGCCGGCCGTTTTCAACTTCTCGCCGCGGCGCTTCCAATCGCGTCGTGATTTGCGCCAGCGGCGCTTCCTGCCGGGCGTCCCTCCAGACCTTCTGCGTCGCATCCCGCATGGCGCGGATCGCCGGGTTTTCCGCCCGCGACTCCAGGTATCCCAGGCACAGCGGCACCGTCGCCTGGAAGTGCGGCAGCACGTAGAGGTCGTCCTTCCGCGCAAAAGTCTCCAACTGCGCCCGCGAAGTGATCGTCACCCCCATGCCTTCCGCGACGAAGTTTAGCGCTGTGATATCCTCATGCGACCGAAAGCGCGCCTGGATTTGTAGTCCCTGTTCTTTGCAGATGTGCTCGATCGTTCGGAAGTACGAGCACAGCGGCGACACGAAGATCCATGGTTTGCTTTCGAGGAGCTTCCAGTCGGGCGACGAGAGTTCTTTTTCCCACGCCTTCGGCGCAATCAGGCATAGCTCCACTTCCGAGATCACGTCGAACGCCACGCGGGGAAGATTGCATGCGCCTTCGAAGAAGCCTGCCGCGATCGTGCCATCGTCGATTCCCTGCAGGATTACACCCGATGAGCCGGCCAGCATGTCATAGGTCAGCGAGGGATGTTGCTCACTGAGATGACGCAGGATCGGAATGAGCCGCAGGATGTCCGGCGAGTTGTTCAGCCCCAGCACGAGCTCCCCGGAGACTTCCTTGCGGAGATCCTCCGCTTGCAGGGAGAAATTGCGCGCCGCGTCCACGATCATCCGCGCCTGGTCACGCATCTTCGCGCCGGCCGCGGTGAGCGCCATGCCTTTCGCAGAGCGATCAAACAACCGCACTCCGAACTCATCTTCCAGCGCGCGGATCTGCGAACTCACAGCAGGTTGCGACGTGAAAAGCTTCTCGGCCGCCCGCGTCAGGTTGCCTTCGTCGGCGACGACTAAAAATGTGCGGAGTTGATAGAGTTCCATGGCTGCTCGTCCTTACCGCACAAGAGTTAACCGCGGTTCGAAAACTCCGCCAATTGGAAGATCGGATGGGGCTATCCGGTTTTCTGATGCCCTCATCCCAGGCTCGTCTCCGAGCCTGCGGCGGAACGGCTTTAAATGACTTCAATTCCGTTCTAATCTGTCCTGCCATGGCGGCAATGAGCATAACGCCGCCGCCGGCTCCGAAGTCGAGCACGCGCCTGCCGCGAACGGTCCCCGGGTGGTCGAGCACATAGGAATAACGGTGCGACCGCACCGCCTGCAAAGTATCACCGGTGGCGCCGCCGGCAGGGCCATCATCGATAATGATCGCGGCACCGCCCTAAGCGGCGAGGTGGCTGGCTACCAGCCGG
>CBHXZU010000802.1:0-2905 GCA_966125105.1 uncultured Prosthecobacter sp. | reverse complement strand
GACCGACGAATCTTGGCAGCTTCTCTTTGGGCGCGCGATCACCTTCGCCCCGAGGAGGTTTTCGTGTTCCGCGCTCTACACCGGTGGGACATGGTGGATTATCCGTGTAATCCCGTGCCGGCTTTCTATTCGAATCGGCAAACATTCGTTTGGACGCGCGGCACGCCGGATAACGTGAAAGCGTCCGACCTCCAGAAGGCGGCAGCAGTAGTGATTACCCTTCCTCCTGAAGAGGAAAGCGCGTTCGGCGTGATTAACCGGCGAATTAGAGGGCTGGCTAAGCCGGCGCCTGAGAACTTCGAATGGCTCGCGGCAGAGGGATTCCGTGAAGTCGCGCGCGAAGGCGGGTTCGTCGTTTACCAGAAAAACGCGCGGTAGAGCATTTTCGGAACTCGGCCGGGTATACGGTGCCGCCCGGCCGCGCTTCGAGATCACTGTGGTGTGCTTGGGCGCTTGGGCGGCCTTGAGCCTGTCTGGAACTTTCGGATAGGAAGACGTGCCCTCTTTTGACCGTTGCCCCCTTCTCCGTAAGTCAGTCCGGAGGCGAGACTTTTTAACGCGCCACCGGAATTGTGCCAGCCTATCGTTTGCGATAATCCCCGCGGCTGAAGTACTTCTCCAGCCAGATATAAAGGCAGATGAAAAGGTAGCGACTGCCCATCTCCTTGATCTTCAATTTTGCGACCCCGTGGCGGCGGTTGCGCCAGGTGATCGGGATGACCGTCCAAGAATATCCACGCACGATGGCCTTCAGAGGGAGTTCGACAGTGAGGTTGAAATGGGGCGCGATGAGCGGGCGGCAGCCATCGATTGCGGTTTTGCGATACGCTTTGAACGCATTCGTCGTGTCGTTCAGCTTGATTCGGAAAAGAAACCGGAGGAAGCGGTTTGCCATCCGATTGATGAACAATTTGACCCGCGGATAATCGATTACACCGCCACCTTTGACGAAACGGCTCCCAAACACGCAATCATAGCCCTCGTTCAGTTTTTCCCAGTATCGGACGACGTCACGGCAGTCGTCGGATTCATCGGCCATCATGATCACTGCGGCGTCCCCGCGCATTTGGTTGAGTCCGTAGATGATTGCGCGGCCGAACCCGTGCTCGCCTTCATTTTTCACGGGGCGCAACTCGGGAATCTTTGCGCTTTCTTCCTTCAGAATCTCCCAGGTGCGATCGGTGCTTCCGTCGTCGACTACAATGATCTCGTGCGGCACTCCGCGCAATTTCAGTTCGATGCCGAGATGCTCCACTGTGGACGCGATGCATCCCTCCTCGTCTCGAGCAGGGATTACGACGCTCAGCAACGAAAGTTTAGAGACGGCATCAGACGGCGGAGACAGTTTCAAGTTCGCGTCAAATCCATGCTGATTCCTGGTGGCCAATGGCGAGCAAAAAGACCCGCGAGGCGACGGGTGGTTCACCGGAACACTGCGAAGAGCATCAGAATCACATGGGCAACCTTGCGCCCTATCACTGCGTCTCGCAGAATGGCTTTTTGATGCCGCCGAAGATCTCTGTGATCACCCCAAGCTTTCGCCAACTGGATTGGCTGAAACTTTGTGCTGCGTCGGTCGGCGACCAGGAAGGCGTCTCGGTGGAGCACGTAGTGCAGGATGCGGGGACCGGGCATGAACTGGAAGAATGGGCCCGAACGCGTCCAGGACTGGCATTGCATGTGGAGAAAGACAGCGGAATGTACGACGCCATTAATCGGGGACTTCGAAAGGCGAAGGGTGAGATTTTGGCCTACTTGAACTGCGACGAGCAGTACCTGCCCGGAACGCTCGCTTCAGTGGATCAATTCTTTGCCGATAACCCGGAGGTGGACGTCGTTTTTGGAGACGCCATTGTGGTGAACGAGGCTGGCGAATACCTGTGTAGCCGGCGCATCCTGGTGCCCACCCTTTACCACACATGGGTGTGTACCCTGCCTGTCTTCACGGCGGCGACTTTTTTTCGACGTAGCCTGATCGAGAAGGATGCCCTCTTCTTCCCCGACGACTGGAAAGTGCTCGGAGATGCGGTGTGGGTTTTGGAGCTCATCCGCCGCGGCGTCCGCATGGCGCCTCTCGGGCGTTTCGCGAGCGTCTTCGCGGACACCGGCGTAAATATGAGCGGGCGGCCACAGGCCCGCGCGGAACAGGAACGACTCGTCAGTTCTGCGCCGCGCTGGGTGCAGATCCTGGCACCGGCCTGGTCCGCACTTTCGCGCATGCGGCGGCTGTGGCAGGGGCATTACTCCCCGAAGCCATTGCGCTACGCAATTTATACTCGCGACTGTCCCGATCACCGGAAGGAATTCAACGTCGAGCACCCGAGCTTTCGGTGGAAAAGCCAGTTTGATTCGAGTCAGGAAGCCCGAGGATAAAACCGGCTTGCGTCGGTCGCGATGCTGTCAACCTGCCAAATGCGCGGGAGATCGGCATCCAGATTCTTGGACCGAGAGCTGTGGCAATCGCCCCAACGCCCAAGCTCAATCCTTGAGCGGCGAGGCGGCCCATTTTCGATTGCGATGCAAGCATGGGCTGAAGCCAATAAAACCATGGGTCGGCTTCGACGTAACCGCGCAGTTCGAAGAATGCGGCGGAAACCCATGACTCCACTTTTGCGCGGTCCACGCGCTGAACGTGGTGAGGATCCATCTGGCGCTCATTGATGGGAACAAGCCCAATAAATACTCCTGACGGACGCAGGCATTGGCGAAGCGTATTCAGGAAGCCGACCGGATCAGATAGATGCTCGAGGACGTGACTGCACAGGATCACATCATATTGGCGCGAGAGCAGGGGGTGCTCGGCCCACCGTTCCAAATCGATTGTCTGCAAGTTTACCGCAGGGTGTTTCCGGCCGCGCAGCATTTCCTCCACGGCGCGCACGTTCTGCCCGTCGATCTCGGCGAC
>CBHXZU010000801.1:0-2946 GCA_966125105.1 uncultured Prosthecobacter sp. | reverse complement strand
AAAAAGCCGATGAAAGTGGCATGTCGCACTTTCTCGAGCACATGCTCTTTAAAGGAACGAAACGCCGCAGCGCCCGCCAGATCACGGTCGCGGTCGAAGGCGTCGGCGGTTACCTGAACGCATTCACGACCGAGGATCACACCTGCTATTACGCGAAGGCGGGCGTCGAGCACTTCGATCGGTTGTGCGACGTGCTCGGCGACATGTATGCCGATTCCACGTTCCCCGACGCGGAAATCGAGCGTGAGCGCGAAGTCGTGCGTGAGGAGATCCTCATGTATCGCGACCAACCGGCGCAGCATGCGCAGGAGTTGCTCAGTTCGACGCTTTGGCCGCAGCATCCCCTCGGGCGGCCGCTAACCGGCACGGTTGAAACGCTCGCGAAGTTCGACCATTCCCGCACGGAGGGGTTTTACCGGTCGAATTACAATGCCTCGAACACGGTCGTCACCGTGGCTGGTCGCGTCTCGCACCAGGAGGTGGTGGCAGCGTGCCGTCCATGGCTCGAGCGGCTGCCGCGTGGAAAGCGTCCGCGCTTCCAGCGTTCGCCGCGCGTGCCTAGCAAGCCGCGGCTTTCCAGCTTCTCGCATGATTCCGAGCAGATGCACCTCGCAATGGGCTTCCACGCTTGGGGACGTCGCGATGAGCGCCGTTTTGCGCTGAAGTTGCTGAGCGTGGTGCTGGGGGAAAACATGAGTTCGCGCCTTTTCCAGAAGCTGCGCGAGCGTCACGGCTTTTGCTACTCGGTGAGCAGCGGGATGCTTACGCTCGAGGATACGGGCGCGCTACACATTTGCGCCGGCCTGGATCCGTCGCGGCTGAAACGCGCGACGCAAATGATTCTGAAGGAACTCGAAGCGCTGGGAGAAAAAGGTCCAACGCGCTCGGAACTCAAGATGGCGCAGGACTACACCATCGGGCAAACCTTCATGGGCCTGGAGAGCACGACGAACCAGATCATGTGGATGGGTGAAAGCCTTCTCGGATACGGCCACGTGCTTTCACCCGCGATGATCGAACGGCGCATCCATGCGCTGACGAAAGAGGATTTGCGAAGCGTCGCCAAGCAAGTGCGCGAAGGTGGCCGCCTCGGAGTTGCCGTTGTGGGCCCGGTGAAAGATCAGCCCGCGCTGGATTCGCTGATCGCGTAGCTCCGGAGCGCGAGAGTTGCGCTCGCGCAATCGAACAACCCGCGTGGCCGCCGATGCACGGCCGGAACGTCATTGTCGCAAGGAGGGGCAGTCTCCAGGCTGCCCTGGCGCGCGAAGATCGCTGAACGTTCGACCCCTCAGATTGCGGTTGAGGGAAAACTCTGGCGAAAAATCAAACGCGAAGCGCATACATCGCGTGCGCTCTACCTCAAGGGCAGCCTGGAGACTGCCCCTCCTTGGTACAATGACGCTCGCCCCCTTTTTCGGCTTACTGCGTTTTCTCAAGCGTCGCCTCGCGCACCACCTCACACGATCCAAGCCACCAGTGCCCCCGACAAATTTCCTTCCGCTATACCGCACTTTCCTTCTACCTGACCGGATGTCTTCCGTCTCTCGCCGAACATTCCTCGCCGAACTCGCCGCTGGCGCCGTCATCGCTCCCTGGGTCACCAGTGGACTGCGCGCCCAGTCTCCCAATAGCACCGTGTTGCACGCCACCTTTGGCTGCTCGGGCATGGCGATGTCCGACATCACTTCGATCGCCGGACACTCGGCGGTGAAAGTCGTCGCCGGCTGCGACGTGGATGAAAAGCGGACGGCGGAGTTTCGGAAGAAGTGGCCCGAGGCGCGGATCTACAAGGACTACCGCGAGCTCCTCGAGAAGGAGAAGGATCTGCAGAGCGTGAACGTTTCCACGCCCGATCACATGCACGCGGCGATCGGCATGGCGGCGCTGAATCGGGGTCTCGCCGTGTATGGCCAGAAGCCGCTGACCCACGATCTTTTCGAATGCCGCGCGCTCACGCTCGCGGCCCGGGCGAAGAAGGCGGTCACGCAGATGGGCATCCAGATCCACAGCTCGAGCCAGTACCGCACCGCCGTGCAGCTCATTCAAAGCGGCGCGATCGGCAAGGTGAAGGAAGTGCACACCTGGAGCAGCAAGAAGTGGGGCGACAATGGCAAGATGCCGACCACCGCGGAGCAACCGCCGGAGGGATTGGATTGGAATCTTTGGCTGGGCATGGCCGCGGATCGCCCATTCATCGGCAATGGCTGGTATCACCCGGGCAACTGGCGCAAGCGCCTGGACTTCGGCACCGGCACGTTCGGCGACATGGGTTGCCACATCTACGATCCGGTTTTCAAAGCGCTCGCGCTCACCGCGCCGGTCAGCGTCCGCAGTGAAGGCGCCGCGCCGAATGAGCATTCGTGGGCGACGGATGCGGTGGTGCATTATGTTTTCCCGGGCACGCAATTCACCGAAGGCAAAACGGTGAACGTGGTGTGGTATGATGGCGATCAGCGCCCGCCGCAGGAAATCCGCAACCTTGCGAAGTTTGATCCGAGCGACAAGAAGACGGCCATGCCGGACCAAGGCAGCATCTTCGTCGGCACGAATGGTGTGATGGTCCTGCCTCACATCGCGCAACCGCGGCTGGTCGACGCCGCCAAGCGGGAGTTCACTCCGGTCGCGGGCGACAATCACTGGCACCAGTTCATCGACGCCGTGATGGGCAAGCGGAAGACGGAGGCGAACTTCGATTACGCCGGCCCGATGACCGAAGCGGTGCTCCTCGGGAGCGTCGCGTCGCGTTTCCCGAAGCAGACGCTCGAATGGGACGCAGCAGCGCAAAAGTTCCCCAACGTCGCCGCGGCAGACAAGTTCGTCCGGCGCGCCTATCGCGCCGGCTTCGCAACGGCGGGACTGTAAGCTCCGATGCTGAAGACCACGCTCCTGCACCCCGAGTTGCTGCGCCTGTGCGCGCAGGCGGGACATCATGCAAAGATCCTCATT
>CBHXZU010000800.1:0-2947 GCA_966125105.1 uncultured Prosthecobacter sp. | reverse complement strand
CATCTTGCAGGTGAAAGGGGATCTCACCCTGCACGCCGGCAGCACCGCGCGGTTCGATCTCGCGCATACCGTAGGTGTGCAGCCGGTCGCTGGAACTGATTATGCGCAGGTGCGGGTCGGTGGGCAGAATGCGGGCGTCATTGCACTCAATGATGCGCCACTCGCCCTCACGCTTGCCGGAGGGGTGCAGCTGAATGACCTATTTTTCCTGATCCTGAATGACGGCGTGAGCCCGGTCGGCGGGACCTTCGCCGGGCTTCCGCAGGATTCCGTCTTCAATCTCGGCGGGCAGGATTTCCAGATCAGCTACACTGCGAATGAGCAAACGCAGTCTCTCGTGGGCGGCAATGACATCGCTCTGCAGGCCGTTCCAGAGCCCGCATGCGTGATGTTGCTTGCCGGCGGATTCGTATTTTGTGCGGCGGCCAGCCGACGGCGGGCTCGTATTCCCTTGTGACCTCGCGCTTGCCATGGGGGACTGCTCCCGGGCAACTTCCGCGCGGTGCGACTTCTCGACCGATACATTGGCCGCCAGCTTTTGGTCACCGCAATCTTTGCGGTGATCGTGCTCAGCGTGGTCCTGGTGCTGGGAAACGTTTTCAAGAAATTGCTGGATCTGTTGGTGACGCAAAATGCGCCGCCGAGCCTGATCTTCACGTTTATCGCTTACGTTCTCCCGTTCTCCCTCACATTCACGATCCCGTGGGGATTCCTGACGTCCGTGCTGCTCGTCTTCGGCCGGCTCTCCGCGGAGAATGAGCTCACCGCCCTGAGGGCGAGCGGCGTGAGCATCCCGCGCATGTGCGTCCCAGTTTGGGTGCTGGGGGTGATTTCCACGCTCATCTGCCTCTGGATCAACCTGGATGTGGCCCCAAAGGCCCAGGCGGAGATGAAGGAATCCCTGCTCAACATCGCGACGAGCAATCCGCTCGCGTTGTTTGGCAGCGACCGTGTGATCGAGGAGTTTCCCGGCAGCAAGATCTACGTGGAAAAGACGGACGGGAAGAACATGACCAACATCCACATCTACTCGGTGGACGACGATGGCGGGTTGAAAGATGCAACGTTTGCCCGTTCGGGGACTTTGAACGTGGAGGACGTTCGGGTGAAGCTGCCAGATGGGAGATTCGAGGTGGAGAAGCAGATCATTCTCCGCTACTTCCAGGGGCGATTCGAAAAGCGCGACGACAAGTATCCCGATTCCGTCGCTCGCTGGATGACCGGCATCACCGTTGGCGAAGGCAGCGTGGCGATTCCGCTCAAGGAACTCTACGAGAAGAAGCGCAAGGTCGGCGGGCCGGGCACGATGGCCATGGCGGATCTTCTCAAAACCGAGACGCCGCAGGCCGCGGTGGAATTGAACAAGCGGGTCTCAAATGCGCTGGCGACTCTCGCATTTGCGTTGCTCGCCGTGCCGCTCGCGATCACTGCGCAACGCAAAGAGACCTCGGTCGGCTTCGCAATTTCGCTCGCAATCGGACTGATCTATTATCTCTTCTTCTTCGTCGCTGGCATGGCGGCCGATAAGCCGAAGTATCACCCTGAGTTGCTTGTGTGGGTTCCAAACCTGGTGTTCTTCGCGATCGGCGCCGTGCGTTTCCGGCGACTCGCCTTGCGATAAACGAGGCAATTCCGCACACCGCAATGATTTCTGGCACGCAGGCTGCACGCACATGGCAATTCTAGCTGTTACATGTATCAAGAACCGCACGCCGTCCTCGCCTCTCCTGCCATGAATGGGTTCCACGCGAGCGGGGCCTGGATTTGCCACACGGGAAAACTGCGCAAGGTAAACGAAGACGCCTCCTACTTCGGGACCATCTTTAGCGGCGCAAGCACCTCCGCTCCAACCGCCGTCCACCTGGAGAGCCGCACGTGGATCATCGCCGCGGCCGATGGCATCGGCGGACACAAGGCCGGCGCCTACGCCAGCCGTGAAGTCGTTACCAGCCTCGCGGGCTGCCCGGACATCTCGCCCGACGGCATCAACCGCAACCTGCTGGACACGAACCGCCGCTTGCACGAAGCCGGCACGAACAACCCGGACCTCGCCGGAACGGGCGCCGCGGTCGTGGGCATTTTCGCCACCCTCGACAATCTCTACGCTTTCAACGTGGGTGACGCCCGGTGCTACCGCCAGGAAGGCGGACGCCTGAAGCAGATGACGGAGGATGATTCCGTGGAACAGATGCTCGTGCGCGAAGGCCTCATGAAGTCGCATGGCGGCATCCGCCCCGCGAGCATGCACGCGCTCACCCAGAGCGTTGGCGGATCCAAGGATTACCACGAGATCGAACCGCACTTCTACCTGCTGCCCATGACCGAGCGGGCCCGCTTCATCCTCTGCACCGATGGCATCACCGATATGCTCGCGACCAAGGACATGGAGCGCGTCGTCGTGCCCGTCCTGAATCCCAGCGCCGCCGCAAACGCGTTGTTCCACGCCGCGATGGAAGCGGGCGGGAAGGACAACATCACCGTTGCCGTGGTGGACGTGGAGAAGGTGAAGTAGGCGACGCCTCGCCATCCGGCTTCGAGAGAGCGAAGTAGCGGCAAGCCCCTCGCCGCCCGCTGTCACCGACGCTGATCCGAGCATTGCGCGAACCTCCGCTACCTTGTGGCACAGCCTGCCAGTCGGTGTGGAGAGTGGCACAGGCTGCCAGCGCTGCCAGCCTGTGTCGGGAGGGGTCGCGGGAAGGAAATGCGCGCGTTATCCATCGTGAGACGCGCCAAACTTTGTGGCATAGGCTTCCTAGCCTGTGTGGGAGAGAACGCCGGAAAGAAATGCCGGGCATTTCCCGCTACGCGCATCGAAATCGAAGCAGCTTGGAGAAATGTAGTGGCCTGTGTTTGCCCAGTCTGTCGTAAACGAGCCGGAGGCCCATTCTCCCGTCACCACTCCGCGCCTTTGGCGTGCCCGCTACTCGCCAGCGCCTGCCGCCGCGCC
>CBHXZU010000799.1:0-2953 GCA_966125105.1 uncultured Prosthecobacter sp. | reverse complement strand
GGTCATCCTGAACGCAGTCAGCGAGGAACGAGCTGCGGAGTGAAGGACCTCGTGGCATCTGAGGGAACGTGCTTAATTCAGAACTCGGGCTTTGAATGCGTCAGGCAAACGGACGCGACGAACCTTTGGACTAAAACGGGTTTTGCGAGTGGCGCGGGATCCTTCACTTCGGGCTCGTTCCTCGCCTCTTCGTTCAGGATGAACCACTTTGTAGCGCCAAACTTGTGGGTAATTGCAAGCCGGAACACCCCCGTACGACGCGCCAGCCCCGGCAGGGGCGACACATCACACGCATTATCTCCAAACTTTCCCATTTCTCCCAAGGTTGTCCCACCTCGCGCGATTGAAGTAGCACTCCACACATGTCGCGCTACTCCGCCCTGATCCTCGCCGTCGCCGCAACGCTTCCGCTCTCCGCCCAACAAACTCCGCCAGCCGTAAAACCGGTGCCGCCTCCAGGAATTGAAGTCCCCGCTGCGGATCGCGCGGAGCTGGAGGCGGGGCTAAAGGATCTCGGAGCGCGGATCGACAAGCTCCGCCGCTCCGGCTCGAAGGATGAGCTGCCAAACGTCGAGATCTACTACAAGGCCGTCGACTGGGCGCTGCGCCACAATGAGATTTTCGACGCGAAGCAGATCCCCGTGGCGAAGGATCTGATCAAGCAAGGCCTCGCCCGCGTCGAAGCGCTGGAGAAAGGGGAGACGCCTTGGAACAAAGCAACCGGGCTCGTTGTGCGCGGCTACCGGTCGAAGATCGATGGTTCGATCCAGCCCTATGGCTTGGTCATCACGCCTTCCGCAACGACGCCTCGCAATGAAAGCGCGCCATGGCCGCTGCATTTCTGGTGTCACGGCCGTGGCGAGAAACTGAGCGAGCTCGCATTTCTGGCAGAGCACCAAAAGAGCCCGGGTGAGTTTGTCCCCGAAGGCTCGATCCTCTGCCACCTCTACGGGCGCTTCTGCAACGCCAACAAATTTGCCGGCGAAGTGGATCTCTTCGAAACGCTCGAAGATATCAAGAAGCACTACCCGATCGACATGCAACGTCTCGTCGTGCGCGGCTTCAGCATGGGCGGCGCGGCCTGCTGGCAATTCGCCACGCACCATTCGGGCTTGTGGGCAGCCGCCGCTCCAGGCGCGGGATTTGCCGAGACCGCCGAGTTTTTCAAAGTGTTCGCGCCGGGCAAGGAGGCGCCGCCGGCATGGGAGCAGAAGTTATGGCGCTGGTACGACTGCACGACGATGGCTGAGAACCTCGCGAATACCTCGGTCGTCGCATACTCCGGCGAGATCGATGGGCAAAAGCAGGCGGCCGACATCATGATCAAGTATTCGGAGAAAGCCGGCATAACCTTCCCTCACATCATCGGCCCGCAGACGCCGCACAAGTATCACCCGGAGTCGAAGCCGAAGATCAATGAGCTCGTGGATGCGGCGGTGAAGAAGGGGAATGAGAAGGCGCCGAAGGAAGTGCGGCTTGTCACATATTCGCTGATTTATCCGCAGGTGGATTGGGTGCGCATTGAAGGGATGGAGAAACAATGGGAACGTGCCGAGGTCACGGCGAAGTGGGTGGGCTCAAAAATTGACGTGAAGACCAGTAACGTCACGGCGCTCAATCTCGGGATGTTGGTCAGTGAAGAGTGCAAGACCGGTGTCGAGTCGGTCGTTATCGATGGCACACAGTTCACACTCGAAGGTGGGATGGTTCGCCTTTCCGCGGAGAAGATCGACGGCAAGTGGAAGCAGACTTGGCAAAGCTGGATGTCGGGCGGCGCGGAACAGTCAGGTCGAAGGAAATCGCTTTTGGCAGGCTCGCTTCGAAAGGACCCGCTTACCTGCGGCCCGATCGACCACGCATTCATGTCGTCCTTCGTCTTCGTGCGCCCGACCGGCAAACCTCTGAACGAAACCGTAGGCGCGTGGACCAAGGCTGAGTTCGATCACGCCGTCGACGCGTGGCGCAAAGTGTTCCGCGGCGACGTCCGCATGGTGGATGACACCCACGTGACACAAGCCGATATCACCGGCTCGAATCTCATCCTCTGGGGCGACCCATCGTCGAACGCCGTGCTGAAGCGAGCCATGCCCGCGACCCTGAAGTGGACCGCGGAAAGTGTGGAACTTGGCGGGAAGAAAATGGAAGCCGCAAACCACGCGCCGATCATGATTTACCCGAACCCGCTGAATCCGGCGAAGTATGTGGTGATTAATAGCGGCTTCACGTTCCGCGAGTTTGCCGCGCTGAATAACAGCGACCAAACGCCGAAGCTGCCCGACTGGGCGCTCGTCGACCTCCGCACACCGCCCGGCCCGAAATGGCCCGGCAAGATCGTGGACGCAGGGTTCTTTGATGAGACGTGGCACTGATATCTCGCCGCTCGCTCGAGGGGGCGAAAAGCCCCTCATCCTGAGACCTCGAAAAGCCGTTCCGGCGGTTCTACGTTGAACAAGAACCGCAAAGATGTGCGCAGGAAAGTGGTGCGCAGGAAAAGCCAGTCATCCTGAGGGAGCCTAAGCGACTGAAGGACCCCGAGCCACCCGCGAGAGAGTCATCGCCGGCGCGGCCCTCGCACCTGAGCCAGCACCGACGCACTGCGTCTTCTCCATCTGCGTTTTCAAACTGCATCCGACGCACTGCACATCGTCCATTTTTTGACCAAGAATGGATGAGGCGCAATGCGCTCGAAACGCTTGCGGTTTGGAAATCGGTCAGGCGCAGTGCGCGCGAAGCGTTGGTGAATCCGAAGCGCGTCGGGCGCAGTGGGCGTGGGGGAACTTCGGAGCGAATACGGTTTCGACGCAGTGCGCTAAGTCCGTTTCTGGAACGAAAACGCCCGTTGAAGCAGAGATCCGTTCCGATGTTGGTGGGTGGTGATGAAAATGAACCAAAGAAAACGCATTTTTTGGCGCGTTTCTGCCCAAACAACGCGAACGGTTTACGCCAGGGATGT
>CBHXZU010000798.1:0-2966 GCA_966125105.1 uncultured Prosthecobacter sp. | reverse complement strand
AGCCGACCGACGGCAACATGACCCTCGCGCAATACACGGTGGATATCCTGAAGGAACCCTTCCAATTCCAGCCCGGTGAGAAGTTTGAATACAGCTTCGGCACGACCATCGCCGGTCGCTGCGTGGAAGTCGCGAGCGGCAAGCCCTACACCCAATTCATCCAGGAGCGGATTTTAACTCCGCTGAAGATGAGCGACACCACATTCTCCCCGGACGCCGCGCAACGCCTGCGCATCGCCCGCAGCTACAAGCTCTCCGGCGATAATCTCGTTCCGGCACATTGCGCATTCCTCACGTCCGATCCGGATGTGAAGCGAGAAGCGGAGCCGAGCGGCGGTCTTTTCTCAACGGCGCTCGATATGGCGCGTTTCTACGAGATGGTCCGCAACGGCGGGGAACTCGATGGCAAGCGCATCGTCAGCGCAAAGGGCGTGGCGGAGATGACCAAGTCCCATACCGTCGCCGGGAAGCCGATTCAGTATGGCCTCGGGTGGTTCACCAACGGCGGCGAAAAGAAAACCACGCCCGCCTTCGGCGCCAATAGCTTCGGCCACGGGGGTGCCTTCGGCACGCTCGGCTGGGTCGACCCCGAGAAGAAAATGACCATCGTTTACATGGTCCAAGACGTCCTCGTTCCGAAAGGCGGCGAACTGCGAGACAAGTTCGCGGAGATCGCAGCTGGCGCGGTGAAGTAGCAAAGCTCGGGACGACCGTAAAGTCCTCCACCACTCACTCGGCGCTAACTGCGTTACCGACCCGGCCAAAGACCCTGGTCCTGGACGCGGCCCGGCTCGCGCCCGACCCGCAATCCGATCGGGCGGAACACTCCGGGCTGCCATTTTCGTTTCAACCATGAGCGCCGGAGCGCTCCGGGCTGTCATTTTCAGTTCACCCATGAGCGCCGGAGCACTCCGGGCTGCCATTTTCAGTTCAACCATGAGCGCCGGAGCACTCCGGGGTGCCATTTTCAGTTCAACCGCGACCGCCGGAGCGCTTCGGGCTGCCACTTTTGATTCAATTCAACCATCAGCACCCGAGCCGAGCGCTGTTGGCATCATCTTCCCAGAAGGGGGCGCCGGCGGCTCGCTGACTACGGAAGCACCTCGGTGCGGCCATCCAGAAGGTCCTTCAGCACGAGCCGCTTCTCATCGAGCAACCCTTCCGCCGCGGCAGCAACCGCCTGGAGCAGATCACTGGCTTCCCGCAGCCGCGCCACGGAAACATAGTCCGCGCCCGCCTCGAGCAGGATGTTCGCATGGCTCAGGACGTCCGCCGTTGCGATGATCTTCGCCGTCGGGTTGAGCCCGCGGAGCAACCGAACCAGGCGCTCATTATTAATCCCCTTCAATAGCGCGTCGGGAACGGTGCAGATCAGGATTTCCGCCTTCTCCACGCCCGCATGCAGCAGGGTGTCGCGCTGACTGATGTCGCCGTAAATTACGGGCACCTTGCGGGCGACGAGACCCGCGCGCGCCACGGGACTGAAATCGACGACTGCCGTTTGTTGAATCAGGTCCGGCGCATGGCGCTGCATTTCTTCCAGCAGCGAGCTGGCTGTGCGGAAGAAACCAAGGAAAAGAATCCGCGCCTGCGGATGACCATGCCCTTGCGCGCCTTCCGCATGCATATCATCCCGGCGATGATCGAGGTCGCGCAGACCCAGGCGTTTCAGCACCGGGATGAGCTTGCGGGCAATCTCATCGGACTTCGCCATGCCGAAAGTCGAAAGCGCAGCGAGCAACGCGAAAGCGAGCGCCGCCATCCCGCTGATTTCGGCCGGGTATTTGAAATGTCCGGCGGAAACGCCGAGCGACAGCACCACAAGGGAGAACTCGCTGACCTGGCAGAGGTTGATCGATGGAATCAGGCTCGTGCGCAGCCCCTGCTTCAACAGGAACAACGGCGCGAAAGTGCTCATGAACCGGCTGACCACCACAAACCCGGCGAACACGCACGCCCACAGGATGAGCGTTCCATTTGGAACCGGAATCGCCATGCCGAGGCCAACGAAGAAGAGCGTGACGAAGAAGTCCCGCAGGCTCGTCACCTTCGCCGTGACGTCGAGCGCGTAGGGGAACGTCGAGAGCGCCACGCCCGCAATCAGCGCGCCCATTTCCCGCGAAAGGCTGAGCTCATACGCAAGCTGGCCGATCAGGAAGCACCAAGCGAGCGCGCCGACTTGCACGAGCTCGGGCAGCCGCGCCACACGTTTAAAGATGAACGGAAGCACGTATCGGCTGAGGAGCATCGCCGCGAGGACCAGCACGCCGACGCGCAGGAGCGACATCATCAGCACCGAGAACTGCAAGTTCCCGAGCTTCGGCTGGATCGCGAGAAAGAGAATCGCCGCGAGATCCTGCAGCACCAGCACGCCCAGGGTGATACGGCCTGTGAGGGTATCGAGTTCCTGCTTCTCGTAGAGGACCTTGACGATGATGACGGTGCTGCTGAGCGCGCCCGCCACGCCGAGGTAAAGCGCGTCCCACGAACCACCGCCGATCCCGAAGCCGCACAGCAGGAAAAAGAGAACTCCAGCCACCGCCCCGCCCAGGATCTGCACGCCGGCGGTGACCGTGATCGCGCTTCCCGCCGCGATGATCTTCTTCAAGTCGATCTCCAGGCCGATCATGAAGAGCAGGAAGATCAGCCCGAGTTCCGAGATGGCGTGCACGCTTTCCGCGCTGTGCACCATGTTCAGGCCATTCGGCCCGAGCGCGAATCCCCCGATCAGGTAGGCCAGGAGGACTGGTTGCCGGGACACTTGCGCGAGCAAGCCGAGCAGCCAGGCCGCGGCGATGCTGAATGTGATATCCTGAATCAGGTCGTGCATGAGTCTCGTCAGCGGCGATGAGCCGCCGCTCTCAAGCCTTTCCCGCCACGATTGCGACCGCGGAGTGGCTGCGTGGCGGACAAGGGCTGCGCCAAAAAAACGAGTCGGACGCCAGTTGCAAAGAACGAAAAGCTCC
>CBHXZU010000797.1:0-2968 GCA_966125105.1 uncultured Prosthecobacter sp. | reverse complement strand
TCGAAGACACACCCAAAGCTGAGTCGATGACCGTGTGGGACGAAAAGCTGGTGTGGCCCGACGCGTGAGCGGAAGTGCTCGATCGTTTCGTCTGAGCCGAAGACGATCACCGCGTCGGCTTCGTGCAGCCAGGCGTCGGGCAACTCGGTCGAGGTTTCGATCGTTTCGAGCCAGGCTTCCGGAAGGCGTCGAAGGAACGTTCCGACTTCGGGCAGTCCGGCCGATGGCAGCTTGCAGCGGTTCCACGAGCCGAGCAGCAGCCCGCGGATCAGCGTCTGCAAAGCGGCCGCGGGAGTGTTGCCGCTGAGAATATGCAGAATGCGTGAGGGCGCGACGGCGCGAGCGTTCATACGCCCGTAGGGAACGAAGCGGTCGAGGGCGTCTTCGTGCCCGAGCTCGAGGCGCGTCAGTTCGAGAAGTCGCTCGGCTGTCACTTCGCCGAGGAAGGGAAAGGCACGGGCAGCTTCGGCCAGGACTGTCGCGCGCTCACGCGTGGAGCCGAGCGGTGGAAGTGTTGCCGGATGCCCGCCCACCGGACGCGTGGGCCGGCTTCCCGCGGCTGAATGTCCGGCGCGCGCCCCGCGCATTGCCTCGTCCGCCGAGCGCGAGCACCCACGCGGGACTGCCGCCGGATCGCGGCCAACCAGGAGAAAGCCGTCTTCCGTTCGAACGGCGACGTCGGCCGTTTGGATCGCCAAAACGCTGCCGGCATTGGCGAGATCGATGATGCGAAGGATCCCGCGTTTGCCCACGCCGACCTCTTCGCCGGTCTCGGGCGAAATGACCTCGGCCCGCACCCACGGTCCACTGCGATGTGCCTTGCCGAGTCCGCGGGTGTAGAACTGCGACGCGAGTTCGCACATGCCATACTCATTCCACACCTGCTCGGCCGGCAATCCGAGGCGATCCTGGAAACGCGCGTAGAGTTCTTCCTTCGGAATGTCGCGTCCGCTGCCTTTGAATCCGCCTGTCTCGAGCGCGAAGCTGCCGGATTTCAAATGGACGCGACGATCGCCGAGCCAGTCGAAGAAATTGAGGAATCCCAGGGCGGTGCCGAAAACCGCCACGGTCTCGGAAGGGCGCAGCAATTTTAGAAACGCCTCGAGCCGATCGCCGTTGAGCGAGCCATCCGCATTGCACATGAAATAGCCCTCTCCAAACTCCCACTTCCACGCGTGCGTCGCGATCGTGCCGAACATGTGGAAAAGAGAGGAGTCCGGCACATCCCGGGGCGAAGGCGTGAGGAAGATGGCGTGATCGACTGGCGTGCTCACCGCGCTCCAACCCGCGAGGACGGCGGCATCGTACAACTTGGTGTCCCGCAGGTGATGCTCGCCACGTGTTTCGCCGGTGGTGCCGCTGGTGCGAAAGGTTTGCGTGACCATGTCCGGAGGGAAACACGAGAGCCGATACTGTTTGAACATCGCCTGCGGCACCGCGGGAATATCGCGCCAATGAATCGCGGCCGGCTGTTGGGCGCACCACGCGGCGTAGGGCGCATTCCAGTGCTTTTGGAAGACGTGGATCTCGAGCGCGAGTTCGTTGAACTCCAATTCGCCGAGATCATGCCGCATCGCCGCGATGATCTTTCCCTCGAGCGCCTCGTATTCGGCCAGCGGATCGGCGCTCATTCGCCGATGATTTTCACGAGCACGCGCTTGCGGCGGCGTCCGTCGAACTCTCCGTAAAAGATTTGCTCCCACGGGCCGAAGTCGAGCTGCCCGGCCGTCACGGCGACGACGACTTCGCGTCCCATGATCGCGCGTTTCAAATGCGCATCCGCGTTGTCTTCGCCGGTGTCGTTATGACGGTACTGCGAGTGCGGCTTTTCCGGCGCGAGGTGCTCGAGCCACTTTTCGAAATCGCCATGCAACCCGCTCTCATCGTCGTTGATGAACACGCTCGCCGAGATGTGCATGGCATTCACCAGGCAGAGTCCCTCGCGGATCCCGCTCTTCCGCAGTTCCGCCTGCACTTGAGGCGTGATGTTGATGAACCCGCGGCGCGTGGGCAGTTCAAACCAGAGTTCCTGTCGATGCGACTTCACCCGCGCAACGTGGCTGTGGAAGTGGGAGACGACAAGCGCGTTGGGAGAGGAGAAAACAACGCTGAAATTGAGGAGTGGGGACGAACTGGAGAGCATAGCAAGCGCGCTTGCGCCGTAGTCCGGCTCGCCAGAGCGGGAACCGCGTTCCATGCACGGACGGTATCGGGTTGGAGGTAATGTTTCCTCCATCCACAAAGGATTTCCGCAAATGCTCCGACGCCCGGGGTGGCTCGCCCTGGCCGTCCTGGCGAGCCGTGCCACGGCGCACGCGTGCTCTTGCAGGTTTCGTTTTGGCAGAAAAGCTGACCTTGCCGGTCCCGCGTGGGGGATCGCAGACTCTCTGAACATCCCTATTGGATGATCGTCGGGGGATATGCTTTGCTCCATGCAGATGAAGTGGCTCGTCCTCCTCCTGGCCGTCTTTGCCCCGCTCGCCCGCGGGGAGGCACCGAGCTTTCGCAACCAGGTCCAGCCGATCCTGGCGAAGACGGGATGCTCGGCTGGCGCGTGTCATGGAGCGGCAGCCGGGCAGGGCGGCTTCAAACTTTCGCTGCGCGGATATGATGACGAGGGCGACTTTCTCGCGCTGACTCGCGGAGCCTTCGGCCGCCGGGTGAATCTGGTCGAACCCGCCAAGTCGCTCATTTTGCTAAAAGCGACGAGCGCCGTAGCGCACAAGGGCGGCGAGCGGTTCAAGGTGCATTCGCCGGAGTGGGAGATCCTGGTGGATTGGATCGCCAATGGCGCGCCGGGTCCGAAGGAGGAGGATCCGCGCATCACCGAGCTTCGCGTGGAGCCGCCGCGGGTTACCCTCGACGGGGGCGCAAAGCAGCAGTTCCGCGTCGAGGCGCGATTCACGGATAGTTCAACGCAGGACGTGACGCGTTGGGCGAAGTATACCGCGGCCAATCAGAGTGTGCT
>CBHXZU010000796.1:0-2982 GCA_966125105.1 uncultured Prosthecobacter sp. | reverse complement strand
TCACTTCCTTCTTCGCGTTTTCGCCGAAGTTGTTGAAGCCGTGCTCAAAGACGACGATGAAGCAAAACGTCGAGGCGACAAAAAGCGCGATCCAGAAGATGGAGCGAATGAGGTTCATTGGCTGCTGTAAATGTGATTAGTGCAAGTCCCGTGCTAGGACAAAGCGATTCTCCAGAGTAGTCGCGGAAGCCGCGCGGAAATTAGGCTTCTTCTTCGGCGTTCTCGGCCGGACGGACCACCCGCGGCCGCGGCGCCGGAGCATCGTCGTCGCGCATCGGCGCGTCGTCGTCCTCATCATCCTCGCGAATCTGGCGCTTTTTGCGGAGACCACCCTTTTTGTCCTTCACCTCAGGTTTAAGGACGTCCTTCAAAACTCGCGAAACCACCGGTGCCGCGTGTGAGCCGCCGTGGACGTCATCGCGAGCTTCTGTGCCCTCGTAAACGGCTGCGAAGGCATATTTTGGACGCTCGGCCGGTGCAAAGCCGGCAAACCATGCCGCCACCTTCTCCTTGGCTCCGGATCCCCATTGCGCAGTACCCGTTTTGGCCGCCATCAGCACACCTGGGATCGCAGAGCTCGTGGCCGTTCCACCGCGACCCTGGACCACATTCACCATGCCCTCCTTGATCGCCTTCAGCACGTTCGCGTCGATCTCGATCTGGTCTTTCACCCGCATCTCGTACCCGAGCGAGATTTTCTGGTCCGGACCCTGCACCTGTAGCACGAGGCGCGGTTGGTAAACGGTGCCACCGTTCGCAATCGCACCCATCGCATGGGCCAATTGCAGCGGAGTCACGAGCAAGTCGCCCTGGCCAATACTCAAGTTTGCCACGTCGCCCGGCATGAACTTCCGCTTGTGGACGCGGAGCATGTATTCATTAGTCGGCAAATTGCCGCCAACCTCGCCGTTCAGCGGGATGCCGGTCTTCCTCCCGAATCCAAGCCGAGCCGCATAATCCACGATGGGCTGGGCGCCGGTTTTCAGTCCGGCGCGATAGAAATAGGTGTTACAAGAAACCATCAGCGCCGCGGGGAATGCGAGCATGCCTTGGTGACGCTTGGTGTGGTTGTGGAAGGTGCGTCCGGCAATTTCCATGGTCGGGCTGCCCTCGAATTCGTCATCCGGATCGACATAGCCGTCGTTCATCGAGGCCAGGCCTGTGATGATTTTCCATGTCGATCCTGGCGGGTAAGCCGATTGATAGGCGCGCGGGATAAGTGGATAGGACGGATCCTCATTCAGGCGGTTGAACGTGTCCGTCGGCATGTACGGGATCCAGAGATTCGGATCGAAACTGGGGATGCTCGCCAAGGCCAGGATCTCACCGGTGGCCGGATCTGTCAGCACCATGGCGCCGGGTCGATTCGTGGCGGTAATCGACTTCTCGACCAGCCCTTGGAGCTTCATGTCGAGCGTAGTCACCACGTTCTGGCCCGGAATGGGCGCCTGTGAAATCTTCTCGGCCGACTTCTTACCCTGCGCGTCGAAGGTGACGTGCATCACGCCCGATTTGCCGGTAAGTTGCTGGTTGAAAGTTTCCTCCAACCCCGCGCGACCTGCGAAATCCGGCCAGAGCAGTTCATTGTTCTCAACCGCCCCAGTAGGATAGGTGCCCTGCCGGCCGACATAGCCGACAATATGCCCTGCCGACGGCCCCTGCGGATAATGGCGAAGGTAAATCGGCTGCAGCAGCAATCCCGGCAAATTGGCGCGCTTGATCGCCTCGACCTCGGCTTGCTTCAGGTCCTGTGCGCCCGCCAGGAAGAATGGCATAATTCCCCGCGCCTTGTAGTGCTTCAGCGCCGCGTCGGCATCCACCGAGACGTCCCGGCGAAGGATTTGGCGCACCAGCGACACCTGGTCGGAAATGTAGCGCTGGGCCTGTGTATCGCTGAACTCCAGCGGCGTGGGAAACTGAATGGCAAGGTTGTAGCCGATCCGCGTCTGCGCCAGCGGAATGCCGTTTCGATCGGTGATCAATCCGCGCGGCGCCGGAATGGTGAAAGCATACGTGCGCGCCAGCTTTTGCGTGTCCCAGCTTGGCTGAATTTGCAGATCCGCAGCCGGCACCGGCACATTTTTCGGAGTCGTGGGCGCGGCGGGCGTAACGGGAGGCGGAGTTATCGGCGGCGTCGAGGGAACCGTGATGAGCGGCGCTGCCGCGGCCGAGCGAGGAGCCGGGCTGGTCGGGGAGGTGATCGTCGTGGCGGGGGCCGGCGTGGGATTCAGAGGCACCGCAGTCGCCGGCGGACGCGTGACCGGCACGGCCCGAGGCGCGAGCGGTTCCGCGCGCGGCGAGAGGGGCTCCGCCCGGATCGCCGCCTGCTGGCGAAACGGCTGGAGCGCCGATTCCTGCGCGGAAAGCGGCACCACGACGCCCAGGAGCGTCACGAACACGGAGCGGACCATCATATGCGTAAATCTACAGACAAAATGCCAGGGCGCGACCTATAGCTTGAACTTCGGAGTTTGCCGCATGAATCGCAGCGGGTTGCCGTAGATGACGGCATCGATCTTCTCGGACAGCCATCCTCGTTTCTTCATTTCAACGGCGGTTTTCGGAACGGCCAATGGAACACTGACACCCCAATCGCACGCAGAGTTCATCCAAATGCGCTCGCTGCCGTAGCATTCGAGGATATCGATCGCCCGCGACGACGTGCATTTGCTCTCCGGATAGAGAGTCATGCCCGCCCACATGCCGGTATCGAGCACCATCTTCACCGTGTGCTCTTCCACGTGGTCAATGATCACCCGCTCGGGGCGGATGCGGCTGTCCGCCTTCAAGACATCGAGGATCAAACGAGTGCCCTTCAGCTTATCCTCCAGGTGCGGTGTGTGCACGAGGATGAGCTGATCGTGCCGCGCCGCGAGATCCACATGCCACTCCAGCACCTGCAGCTCGTTCTTCGTGTTCTTATTGAGCCCGATCTCCCCGATTCCAAGCACGCTCGGGCGATCCATGAACTCCGGGATGATA
>CBHXZU010000795.1:0-2998 GCA_966125105.1 uncultured Prosthecobacter sp. | reverse complement strand
GCATCCAGTCGAGATCGCGCCACACTTCGCAGCCGTGCACGGCGGCGGGACGCTGGTCTATCGGAAGTGAACGGATCGCCTGGATCACTGGCACAACCACAGCGATGTGCGTGGCGTGCTTGTCCGCGGGATTGTGTGTGTAGACGACTTTCGGCCGCACGGCGCTGATAATGGCGGCGAGGTCTTCGCGCAGGCGTGAATCGGCAGGATTGCGCGCAATAGCGCTCGGGTAATCGAGCTGCACCATCGCGGTATAGCGGCCGATGATTGCAGCCTGGCGCTGCTCTTCGCGGCGCACGCGCATCATTTCCTCGTCGGAATACTTTCCATAACTGCCGGTGCGGGCGCTGCCGGAGCCGTTCGTGCACGTCACGCCGGCGAACCACTCGGCGTCGCTGTGGTAGCAGTGCTTGATGCCGTGAAAGGCCATGAACTCGAGGTCGTCCTGGTGCGCGCCGATCGCGAGATGCGTGGCGCGGCCGAGCGCGTCGGCAATGGGACGACCGTCGGGAATGAAGATGTCAGCCGTCGGCAAATGAAGCTTCATGCGGAGAGAGATTCAGTTCGTCGCTTATTTGCGGAGCGCCGGCAAGCTGGCGGCTGCGACGGCCTGGCCATGGCGCTTGTCTTTTTCATCCGGCGTGCGGAGACGGATCTGCTCGGCGAGCGCTGGAAACTCGGCGCGCAGGACTTCGCCGGCTTTTGCGAGGAGCAGATCGCCGCCCGCGCCGCTGGTGACGCGTCCGAGGATGAGCAGCGTGCCGATGTCGTAAAACTCGGCGTAGTGCGCGATCGCGTAGCCGAAGCAAATGCCGATCGTTTCGTAGATCTTGCGCGCGCGGTCATCACCCGCGGCCATGAGGTGCTGCACTTCCACGAGGCGTTCGGCGAACTTCATCTCTGCCGGGAACTGCAGGCCCGCGAGCGGCGCGAGGCGGGCGACTCCTTGCTGGCAGAAGAACTGCACCGCGCAGCCGACATCACCGCTCCATTCATCGAGCGGTGCGCCGGAGTCGCGATAATCGACGGGCGCAAATGCGAGTTCGTTCAGCCATGGCGTGATCCCGCCGTCCGCGGTGACGTAGCCGGCGGCGACACTGGTGCCCATACTCACGCCGAGCACGCGGTTTTCCCCGAAGCTCATGGAGGCAGCGAGGGCGGTCACTTCGCCGTCGTTCGCGACTTCAAATGGCACGCCATTCCACTCGCGTTGAAGATCAAAAAAGATGCGGCGGATCCGCGACTCAAACTGATCGGCGGGCACACCGCGGAAGAGCGAGGCGGCGCGGACTTCATTATTCACGTAGACACCGGCAGCGCTGCCGCCGATCGCATCCACACGCGGAAGGTGCGCCGCGGCGCGCTTCAACGTGTCGTTGATGCCGTCATAATGGTACTGCGGATTCGATTCGAAATAAGGGTCCCACGCGATCTCCTCGGAGAAGACGACCTTTCCATCGATGACCGCGGCACATTTGCGGTCGCTCCCGCCGAGGTCGAAGCCAATGCGGCAGCCGTCGAGATGGCGCCCGAGCGGCATGGCGATTTCGCGGGGCGCCGGGGCGGCATCGAGCGGACGGGCTTCGAAGGTCAGGGGCGAACTGTAGATCTTGCTGAAGAACTCGTAGTCGAACTTGCGATCGCCCGTCGCCGAGTAGGCGTGGCTGAGGCGTTCAGAGAGATCATTCGCGCCGCCGACGATCACGCGGGATGCGCCGCGGGACCACAGGAGGAACTTTACGATGCGCTCCACGTAGCGGAAATTGGCGCGGGCATTGGCCTCGCCGGAAAGGACTTTGTAGTCGAAGCGCGAAACCGTGCCGTCGGGCCGCTCAAACGCCAGCGCAACCGGCGTGGCATTCGGATCCGCGGCGACTTTGCCGCGGAAATCGGCGTTCCACTTGATGGCGTGGATTACGCCCGGATCGAGAGGGGGTTGCAGGGTTGGCGCATTGTGCGACATATCGGAACGGGCTCTTGTATATTGCTTCGGGAGCGACGCAAGCGATGAAAGGAGGTCGCGGTCTCCGACCCGTCTGAAGGCTGTCCGTTTGGAAAAAGGATGTCTTTTGCGATTGCAGCGCCGAGGCGGGCCACACCCCTCCCTCTTTGCGTGCTAATCCCGGAAATTGCCGAAGCTCAGCCCCACGTCGAAATCTTTGCTCCGGCAGAAGGCGATCACGGCCTGGAGATCATCGCGGTTCTTGCCGGTCACGCGGACCTGTTTGTCCTGGAGCGTGCTCTGCACTTTGAAGCCCTTTTCCTTGATCGCCTTGATAATCTCCTTGGCCTTGTCTCCTTCGAGTCCCTGCTTGATGAGAAATTCCTGCGTCGCGTGACCCAGCGGGGAAATCGCCGGGTCCTTGCGGTCGACGTTGCGGGGGTCGATGCCGCGCTTGCTGAGTTTGCCGATGACGATGTCGTGGAGGCTCTTTAGCCGCGAAGCGTCTTCGGCCTTCAGGTTGATCTTGCTGGCTTTGAGATCGAGCTCGATCGAGGCGTTGCTGCCTTTGAAATCGAAACGCGTGGCCAGCTCCTTGTTTGCCTGGTTGATCGCATTATCCAGCTCCTGCTTGTCGACTTCGCTCGTGATGTCAAAGGAAGGCATGGGCGTGGTTTTAAGGGGTTTTCCGGGAGGTGCAACGGTTGCTTCGCCATGCCGTCGCCTGCGTGGCCAGGGGCGAGATTCGCCAGGAAATCCGCAGGCGCATTATGGAAACATGCGTGCCGCCGGGACCGCCAGGCGCTGCCCTGGCCAGGATGAGTGAGGGCGATGGACCGCTCGATCCGGTCTCCCTTCCTAATCACGAAGCGATTCGAGATTCTGTTTGCGTGATCCAATCTTCCGCGGAACTCAATTGGAGGCCTCGTCGGGGCCAGGGCAGAGCCCGAGGCGGCGCCCCACTGCCATTAAGTTAAGGAAAACGGCGGGTCAAAAAGTCGGTCATCCTGACCGAGTGTAACGAGGAGAAGGACCCCGAGCCACTCGCGAGGATCT
>CBHXZU010000794.1:0-3006 GCA_966125105.1 uncultured Prosthecobacter sp. | reverse complement strand
GCAACTGCGTGACTGCGGGCAGAATCATGGAGCGCCACGTTGGGCACTCGCCGCCGAGCCGTCAACCACTCGGGTTAATTCAGCATGCTTTCCGCAGGCGGCTCGGTCTTTTCGACCTTCTCGGCCTTCACCACTGAAACGCGCCGTCCGCGCTCGATCGGGAAGGTCGCTTTACCGACGATCTTCACCCACGTCATCTCCGGAACCTCCGGGAGCTTGTCGCCTTCGATCAACGTCGCAATCGGGCGGGCATCCGCGGCGCAGCACGTCATGAACATGCGCACTCCCTTGAACCGCGCGGTTCCGGCGGTAGCGCCGGCGTCGGGCATATACTGCACGATCAACTGAACCGTCTTGTCCTCGAAATCCTTCCGCAGCACGTTGTCCTGCGCAGCGTAGAGCAAATCGAGCACTTCGGCGACGATGTAGCCCTCGGGCGTCCGCTGGAGGTAATCGGCAAACGATTCCTGTTGGGCTGCCGCTGGGTGCTGTTGCGGCCCTGCCGCTGGCGGCTGCGAACCGGCGGGAGTGCTCGCCGTATTATTTGCAGCAGGCGGCTGCGCGCCTTCCTTGGAAGGCAACGGCAGCGGCGGTGGTGGCGTGACCGGGCCGGGGGCAATCAAGTTTTCCGCCGAAGGAGCTGCGGGCGCCGTAGCATTCCCGCGATCCGCCAGACCCTTCTTATACTCGGTCTTCAAAGAAGCAGCGACACTGCCGAAGTCGTCTGTCGCGATTCGATTCTTGCCCTGTATTTCGCGCAAAGCCGCCGCCGAGCCGAAAGGTTTAAGCGCCAGCGGAAGCAGGATGATTCCAAAGGTAAGCAGGCGCCCCGCTTTGCTGCGGGCGAGCGCATGGCTGCAGGCCGCATCGGCGCAGCAATCGGTCTCTCCGGAACTGCAAGCCACGACCACCGCTCCAACCAGCAACAGGAACGCGGCGATGATCGCGTAAACCTGGAACTCTCCTTTGAGCAAAGCCTCGAGCCGCCCCGATCCCCAATAATAGAGAATCACCCCTCCCCACGCGGCCAAAGTGGTGGCCGGCAACCAGCGATTGAACAGCGCGTTCATAGGCAGAGCATACGCAAACTTATGGATCCGCCAACTGCGCGGTGGCGGGCCGGGTTTTGGGTTGGAAGGCGTCCGCCCGGCCGATTTGCCAGCAGAGGAACGCCACGAGCGCAAACATTCCCGCCGCCATGACGATCACAAAGCGGCGTTTGAAAATCATTCCGTAGAGCCAGAACAGCTTCACGTCGAACATCGGGCCGAAAACCAGGAACCCGAGATTTGCGGCGACGGAAAATTTTCCAAACGCCGCCGCGGCCACAAATGCGTCCGTCGTGCTGCACAAACACAGCAGCGCCGCGAGACCCATCAGGGCGACGATTGACAGGAAAGGCGACATCGCGAGGGGCGCAACCGTCGCTTCCTTGAATCCGACGAACAGCGACGCCAGGGCGGCGCCGATCACAAAGAAAAAGGCCACGTCGAGGAAGTCAGTCGTCGCGGACTTCACCGCCAACACGAGCTTGCGGCCGAACGATGCGCCCGCGAGCACCGACTCGAGGCTTTGCTGCCCGCCTTCGTTCATCCCATTTGCGCCGGAAATCCGGAAGCCGGTCCGCGAAGGCGTCGCTTCATCCGCGATCAACCCAGGCTGCAGGATCCGCCGTTGCGGAAGCTTCTGAATTACCAGGGAGATGATGACTGCGATGGAGAAGCCCATCGCAAGACGCATAATGGTGATCACATGCGCCGGCACATCCGCGCCGCCAATGCTTCCGCCGGCGAAGGCTTTGTAGGTGCTGATCGCCACGATGGGACTCACGATCGGCGCGGCCAGCATGTAGGAAACCGCTGCGGCAATCGGCAGGCCTTTCCGGATGAACCTGCGCACCACCACCACGCTGCCGCATTCGCAAATCGGAAACGCCAGCCCCATCAACCCCGCCACGAGCACCGAACCCACCGCGCTCTTCGGCATCAACTTCGTCACGCGTTCCGTCGAGACGAACACATCCACGATTCCGGAAATGATCGAGCCCAGGAGCAAGAAGGGAATGCCTTCGAAAAGGATGCTCAACAGCGCGTATGAGAACGCTTCACGGTTTAGTTCAAACCAAGTCATGATTGAAATCTCGCCGTTGGCCGCTTGCGACGGCGGACAGCAGGCGTGTCAGTCGACGAGAAAATCGCTTCCGTCACGCCCTCTTTGAATCGTTCGCTCGCGCGAAAGATCATTTCCCCACCGGTTCGGCGGATTTCGTGGTGAGACGCATCGCGACGAAATAAAGGATGCAGACGATGATGATCGTCACCATCACCCAAAGCGCCTCGTGCTTCACCGCGCTGATGAGTTGCGTGACATCCACGCCCTTGCCCGCCTTCAACGCATCCAGTTGTTCAGGCGAGAGCTTCTGGCCGACTCGCAGCCCCAGCACTGCAAGCACGTAGCACCAGATCGCCGCGCCGACAGTGGTCAGGATGCTGAACTTCAGGAAGTTCATGCGGATGATGCCGGCCGGAATTGAAATGAGATGCCGCATGACGGGCAGTAGCCGCGCGAAAAAGATGCCACCGCTTTCGTAGCGATGCATGAAGCGCTCAGCCCGCTCGACCTTCGCCGGCGGCATGAAGAAATACTTCCCGTATTTCATCACCAACGGCCGCCCCACAGTGAGCGCCACAAGATAGGTGATCGCTGATCCGATGTACGACCCGACCGTCCCGGCGATGACCACGCCCCAAAAGGTCATGCCGCCTCCGCCGTTTTGCGCCGCCAGGATCGCCGCAGGCGGCACCACCAGCTCACTGGGCACTGGAAAAATGGAACTCTCCATCGCCATCAGGAGAATGACACCCGTGTAGCCCCAGTCGTGGACCCAGTGGAACCACGTTTCGATCAAAGAATGCAGCATGGAGCGCCGGGGCTTAGCAGCATTCGCGGACGCGACAAGCTTGCTGTTCGCCCGCCATGTGGCGGAGTGAGATCAACTGGCGCGGC
>CBHXZU010000793.1:0-3008 GCA_966125105.1 uncultured Prosthecobacter sp. | reverse complement strand
CCTCTGAACCCATGAAATTCTCCGCCAAGCACTCCATCGAGCCTCTCGAAGCACGCATCGCCCCTGCCCGCACGATCATTGCGGGTGTGCCCAATGGCCTGCCCGGTAACGATGTCGACTACACGGACAAGTATGCGCCCAAGCCTGGAACTGGCGAGCAGGATGAGCTCCAGGCCGCGCTCGACGACGCCATTTTCCTCGATACCGAGGTTCAGATTGGGCTGGGCGATACGAAAATCGCGGGGAAGGTCGGCGGTGGCGTCACCAATCTGGCTGATACGTTCTACCTCCGGATGTCCGCGGGCGATGTCCTCAAGGTCTACAATACGCAGACGTCCACCTCGGATCCGTATCTGACCGTAACCAGCGGGAACATCATTGCCTTCTTCGTCGACAAGGATCTCGACAATGAAGTGGACGAAAACGAGCTGACCGGCATCTCGCTTGGCAAGAACACCAAGATCGTGCTGAAGAGCGGCGTCGGTGGCGACGTGGTGACCAACCTCAATGAGTTTGGCACGTCCGCAACCGCGGACGACGAGCTGGACATGACGGGCTTGGTGTCCGATCAATACGGCATCGGATCGCTGCAAGTTCAAGGCGGCGCGATCGATGGCAGCATTATCGCCGGCGGAAATATTACGAATGTGACCGTCTTCGGCACGGTGGGAGCGATCCTGGCCGGAAGTGCCGCCGACGGCAAAACGTTCGACTTCTTCCCGAATGTTCAGGGCGGGGACGGAACTCTCACGATCACTCCTGGCGTCGGGAAAGCTGGCGCATCCATTTCGAACATTTTCGTGGACGGCTTGGGTACGCCTGGCGCGCTTGGGACCACTTTGAACGGCGCGTTCAATGGCGTGCTTGAAGCGGGTGGAGGCGGCGAAGGCGGCAAAGGTGGAACGGTGACATTCGTGCGGATCTCGGAGGACGCAGATGGTCTCTCCATTCTCGGCGGCGCTGGTGGCGTGGCCGGCTCGGCGAAAACGAGCGGCGGCGCGGGCGGTGCAGTCAGCCGGATTTATATCGGCGGTTTCCCTGATCCCTTCTCGACCGTCGATAATGTCCTCATCCAGGGCGGCGCGGGCGGTGATTCGTCGATCAACAAGGGCGGCGCTGGCGGTGCCCTGAAAGATATTTTTGTCGGCTACCAGTTCTTTGGCACGAAGCCATTGCCGACTGATGAGTTGTTGAATGACCGCGTCCAGGTGCTGGGTGGCAACGGCGGCACGGGCAAAATTGGCGGCGCGGGCGGCGCAATCACGAACGCAGATATTCGCGTTGAGACGCCGGAGGGAGTTGGCGACGAAATCGCGGTGAAGGGTGGCAATGGCGGAGGGAACCTCGTGTCTGGCGGCAAAGCGGGTGTTGGCGGCGCGCTATCGAACATCTCCATCCGAAATCAAGATCTCGGAATCGGCGCCGCATACGCGGATACCTTGGTGCAAGGCGGCAACGCTGGCTCGACGGTGCCCGGCGGCTCGGGAGCGGCGGGTGGTAATGTGACGAATGTCACGCTGTTGAGCTGGGAACTGGCAGTCGTAGGCGGAAATGGTTCGGACGGAAAAGTGGGCGGCGTCGGCGGCAGCATTTCCAAAGTTCGAATCACCGAGAGCGACGAGATCCTTACGATCGGGGCCCGCTTTGACGCTGGTTTCGGCGGCGGTGGAACGGCTGGAAATGGCGCAAAAGGCGGCGACATCAACAGCATCCTTTTCACGAATAGCGATCTGCGCGACCTGATCTTTAACAGCGGCACGACTGCTGGAAACGGTGGCGCATCCATCGGCGGTAAAGGTGGGGCGGGCGGCACGGTGCAGAATATCGATATTCGCGACGGCAACGTAAGCAACGGGGCGACCCAGACCCCGCTGCTGCAACCTGCAAGTGTTCGCACGGGTTCCGGTGGTGATGGCACCAAAGGCGGTGGCGCGGGCGGCCTGATGAAGAATCTGAGCATCGATAGCACCAACATGAGTGTTGTGCTTTTGACCGGAGACGGTGGCGATGCAGCGGGCAGTGGCGCGAAGGGTGTGGGTGGCGTCGGTGGCAGTATGGACGTGGTTTCGGTGACGACCAGGGACCTTGTGGGAGGTCTTCCTGCTTTCGTGAATGCGACGGCAGGTGAGGGAGGAAAAGGAGCTGGCACCGGTGCTGGCGGGGCCGGTGGTGATGTGAAGTTCACGTTGCTGGTGTCGAATGGCAGCGGCTTCGTCCGTGGCGGCGCGGGAGGCGCCGCAGCGACAAACTCGGGCGCCGTGAAAGGCGGCGCAGCGGGCCGTGGCGGAAACATCATTGCGACGCAATTGACGGCAGTAAATGGGGACGGTGAACTCAGCGCGGGCAACGCCGGTGCCTTTGGTGGAAAAGCGGGACTTGGCGGCAGCGTGACGGGTCAAAACGCCGAGACACGCGCCGGTCTGTTCGCGCACAGCAACCTGCTGATCCAGGCTGGAAATGGAACGGCGGGCGGTGCTGGTGGCTCGATCAAGTATGTCGGTTATGGCAGCGGAACGGTCACGCTGACGCCGACGCCGATGGGTAATATCGTCATCAAGGCGGGCGACGGCAGCGCCGAGGGGAAAGTCGCCGGTGCTGGCGGCTCGATTCTCGACGTTGGTGGGTCACTGCCGAGCTTGGATCCAGACCAGGCAGACGTTCTTTTCACCACGACGATCACGGCAGGCGTGGGCGGTTCGACGGCATTGAAGGGTGGAGCCGGCGGCTCGATTTCTGAAGTGTCGCTTTTGAACGGCGGCTACGCCGGTTCGGTCCTTACGGTCCAGGCAGGCGATGCGGGCGATTCGCCGCAAGCATCGACCGGCGCAAAGGGCGGCGATGTGAAGAACGTCACCGTGAGTTCGGTGGATCTCGGAACGATCTTCCGCAGCGTCGTGGCCGGTGACGGTGGGGACGCTCTCAAGAAGGGCGGTGCGGGTGGAAATATCGACGGCGTTTTCGTGGACAATATCGATATCGGCGATCGCCGCGATGTCCCGTTTGGCCTG
>CBHXZU010000792.1:0-3017 GCA_966125105.1 uncultured Prosthecobacter sp. | reverse complement strand
TTTTCACCCGTGCTCGAGCTGTCGCCGGAAGGGAAGGAGAGGTCCTCACGTCAGTGACTGGCCAGCAGCCCGCGATTGCCGCCGCGAATGGCTTCGCGCCTGGCCGTCGTTCACGCGCGGTCGTGGCATTGGTCGGCATCTACCTCGCTCTGCAAATGGTGATTCCGCTGCGGCATTGGTTTTATCCCGGCGATGTGGCGTGGACGGAAGAAGGGCACCAATTCTCGTGGCGGATGAAATTGCGCGACAAGAAAGGCGCGGCGGACTTCGTCGTGACGGATCCGAAGACAGGGGAGTCCTGGACCGAGCCGCTCTCGCGGCACATGCCGAAATGGCAGTGGCGCGTGATGGTGAAGCGGCCGGAACTCATCCGGCAGTTCTCGCGCTACCTCGCCGATTACTACCGCCAGGAACTTGGGCGTCCCGTAGCGGTGCGCGTGCACTCGCGGGTGAGCCTCAATGGCCAGCCTGCTGCGCCTTTGGTGAATCCCGCGGTTGATTTGTCTCGCGAGCCCTACAGGCTTGGCTCCGCACCATGGGTAACGCAACGACCAGCGCGGCCGGGATCTTCGTCGTAAGATGAACGCGATCGATGCGCGTCCCACGCTGATCTTCGACGGCGACTGTCGCTTTTGCCGGCGATGGGTGGCGCGGTGGCGCAGGCAGACTGGCCATCGTGTTGAATACATCCCCTTTCAGCGGCTGGGTGGCAGATTCCCGGAACTGAGCCGCGAGGAATGCGAAAACGCCATCCAGTTCATCGATTCCGGTGGTCGCGTAAAGTCAGGCGCGGATGCGGTGACGCGACTTCACGACTACGGTCTGCGCGGCGGCCACGCGCTCGGGGTCTTCCTTTCACTACCGCCGATTATCTGGGTATTGCGCCTCGGCTATAAGGTCGTCGCTCGCAATCGCTCGTTCTTCTCGGCGCTCGAGCGCCGGCGAAAACAAAAGTAGAGGGTGCGCGCCCGCAAAGCGGGTCACGTCACAGGTTCCGGCGCGCCCGACGAAGAATGGGGATCAACGCGATGCCACCCAGGAACATCACGGCTGCGGCAGGTTCGGGAACGGCGGTGACATTATCCACAATGAAGTTTTTTGCGGACAGTGCGCCGCTGAATGCGATCGCATCCAGGCCGTTGTTCGCCGCGCCACCGGTCGTTCCTTGGAAGGAGGTCAAATTGGTCACCGTGGTGCCGTTGAGGGTGATCGCGTAGTTCACCGCTGGCGTCCCGTCGGTCGTGTTGTAATCGCCCGCGATCCGCAGCGTGTTCATGACCGGCGTTTCTCCGTCAAACGCGCCCAAGGTCCCCGTGTCGGTAGTGAATAGCCCCGTCAGGGTTCCCACATCAACGAACGCGGTGCCATTGAAGACCTGTAGCTGGCCACTGGTGATCATCCGCAGGTTGATCTGATCCACTGTTGTGGCGGCGCCGTGCTTGATCAGCATGGAAAAGAAACGGTCGGTCGCGGCTGCAGTCCCCGCGGGTGTCAGCGCCGCGAAAAGCAGGTCGATCTGGTAGTTTACGGGCGCGAGCGAAAGGTTTTGCCGAAGCGCGCCTCCCGTGGAGCTGCCCGCTACGAGTTCCGCCGACGTGAGCCCCGACAGAACACTAACCGTTTCAGCCAGGACCGCTTCGTTCCGGACGGTCGTCGAACTGTCGCCCTGAACCTCGACCCAATCAGGGAAGGTTGCCTTCGGTTCCGCTCCGGCGCTTACTGACTCAAAGTCGCCGTTCTGCAGGAGATTCTGAGCTCGGACCAAGGCGGGATTGCCCAGGAACAGGACAGCTGCCAGCCCGAGGGCGGGGGCGAGGCCGAGGCCGAGTTGGCGGAAGCGAACAAGAAGGTTAGGGGTGAAGGTCACGACGCGCGAACAAAAGCGCATTTCCTCCAATTCCCCAAGGAGAGATTTGTGCCGGTATGCAGGGCGGTTTCGTCCCTTCGTCATGCGAGCGGCCAGTTTTGCTTGCTCCGCGCGCCGCATTCCTGCCGTATCGCCGCCGCGCATGCTGGGCTTTGTCATCCGCCGCATCATCTCGCTCGTCTTTGTGCTGCTGATCGCGGTGTCGCTCACCTTCTGCCTGCTTCGCAAGGCGCCCGGCAGCCCTTTTCAGCAAAACGAAAAGCAGGCGAGCCAGACGACGATTGCTCAGCAGGAATACCTCTACGATCTTGATGGGCCAGTTTGGTGGCAGTGCGCGCGGTATCTCGGTGTCGCGCCCAGGAACCCGCAGCCGGATAAGAACCTGCCCTCGCGCGTGCGCGGCCTGTTGCCGCCGCATTTCGACATGGGGCCGTGCCTGAAATACAAGGATCGCAGTGTCGGTGAACTGATCCGGCAAACCTTCCCAATCTCCGCGCTCATCGGCGCCCTCTCGCTGATCATCGCGTGCGTCGCCGGTGTCGGGCTCGGAAGCATGGCCGCGCTCCGCAAGCATACGTGGGTGGATTCCACTACGATGCTGGCGGCTCTCTTCGCGATCAGCATTCCGACATTCGTCGTCGGTCCTTCCCTCGTCCTGGTCTTTGCCCTCTGGCTCGGCTGGGCCCCGGTCGGCGGCCTCAGCGGCATTGGCAGCCTCGTTCTGCCATCCATCACACTGGCCGGGCCTTTTATCGCTTACATTGCGCGCCTCACTCGGACTTCGATGCTCGAAGTGCTTGCACAGGATTTCGTCCGCACCGCGCATGCGAAGGGACTCAGCGACCGTCGTGTCGTTTACAAACACGTGCTTAAAGTGGCGATCCTGCCCGTCGTCAGTTTCCTCGGTCCGCTCGCCGCGGGATTGCTCACCGGTTCCCTGGTGGTCGAGAAGGTTTTCAGCCTGCCGGGGATGGGGGATTTCTTCGTTAACTCGGTGCTCAATCGCGATGTCTTCCTCTGCTGCGGCGCCGTGGCCGTTTACTGCTCGCTGCTCGTTGCCATGAACCTGTTGGTCGACGTCGCCTACCAGTGGCTCGACCCGCGCATTCGCCTGTCATGAGCGCCGCCGCCACACATCCCGGAGTCATTC
>CBHXZU010000791.1:0-3030 GCA_966125105.1 uncultured Prosthecobacter sp. | reverse complement strand
CTACACCCGCCGAAGCGGAACCTGGATTTGAACCAGGCCCTCCCGAGCTTTCGCTCGAGCGCTCTACCATGTAGTCCATGCCGGCATTCGGCACGCTCACGAGATGTTCAAAGAACAAGGAGGAGATCGCCGGCAAGGAGTTGGTGAGACAGCCACATGGTTGAATGTAGTCCCATCGGCATCCGGCGAAAATTGGTGGTCCACCGGCCCGCCCGCGCCAGGCGCGCGGACGGGCGGGGAATTGCTCACAGCGCGATCTCGTCGATCAGACCGACCCAGTGCTGCGGGTGCAGTTCTCCGGCAGCAAACGTCGCGATGATTTGGAACACGGCGTCGGAGAATCCGCCGATGTTCAAGATATCCTCACGCTCCTTGGCCTGAGTGGAGCCGTAGGGCTGCACATCCAGGCACACGAGGCGGGCCCGCGGATTGCGGGAGCGAAACTCGCTCCACTCTGACATCGTCTGGGTGCTGCGCCCCCCTCCGCGCGAGTCGACCCAGCTCATATTGTCCGAGACGAACACGACGAGGTCGGCCTTTGCGCGCTGACGGTTCAGCTCGCACAGTGGAGCGGAGCAATTCGTTCCACCGCTAGGCAGCGACGCCAGCTTTTGGGCATTCGTCATCACGCTATCCCGAGCGTTCAAACGGCACGGGACTACGTGATCGCTAAAGGCCAGGATCTCGGCGTCGCGGTTCTTTCGAATCATCGCCGCGGCGACCAGGGCCGCCACATCGATGCAACGCGTCGCCGTGGTAGATCCCTTGCGGTAACCAGTCGCCGGCGAATGCATGGACCCGGACACGTCCGGGCACACGACCACGCGCCCTTCGATCGACGGCACGTTCTCAATCGCGACTTCCATCGCGTCCTGCAGGGCGTCCCGCACTTCGGCAGGGACCGCCTGGTCGGCGGACTGATAGGCAGTCAGCAACTGATACGGGAAGCAGCGGGCGCGGCGCACCTTTTCCGGGTTGCGCAGGCGGTTCGCGATCTTGCGCCGGAGCGCCTGATCTTCGAACACGCCATGGCGGCCGAAAGTATTCAGATTCATCCGCGTCATCTGCCACGGCGCCTCGTTCGCGATGGATCGCCACCCGTCGCGGCCAAGATCCAATGCGGTCAGCATTTGGAAAGGCACCTCGGGCGCTTCCTTCGACTCGCCACGCTTGAATGACTCAAACTGGCGAACCAACGGAGGCAGCACTTCCGGGTTGTGCGGACGTCCGATCAACCAGGCATAAAGAGCCTCGCGGCTCCCATTTGCCGGGCGCGGATGCACCATCTTCACGACATCCCCCAGCGACGGGCTTTGTCCGACCGACGCGCGGAAAACCTGCGCATCGTCGCGCTGCTCAAACCAGCGCCGCACCATCCGCTTGGGCGCCGAGCCGAGCGACTTTCGCCCAACCACACCGCTCCGGATGATCTGCACAAAGTTGCGCAGCATCTTCCCGTCATCGATTACCCGATCAAACACCCGGTCCAGGACCGTGGCGTCGAGGGTGGCCAGCGACGCGCAAAGCAGCGCCGGCATATCCTTCATGTAGCCCTTCTGGCGGCAGTAGATCGCCGTCTTGGCGATAAACTCGGGCTCTACCTGGCTGGCCAACTCAAGCACCTTGTCCAGCTGAGTCTCGGCAGTCGCGTAGTAGGTCGAGTTCAAGCAACCGGTCACCGCGTATTGAGCGAGCGCATGCTTGGCCGAGAAGGCATAAGCGGATCCGCCTGCCTCATTGCGCGTCTCCGCTTTCGGAGCAATCAGCCCGGCGATGCTTTGGAAAAGGTTCTTGTTGGCCATGGTGTTGGTTTGTTCGTGTGTCCGACCTTTCGGCCGCGCCGCGGGATTCGCAGCGACGATCCCATTTGCTAGTGGCGTGCCAGCCTCACCCGCAGGCTCCGCAAAGGAGATTGTAAGCTCTGGCCTCGTGATATTTACGTTCGGTTTCACGCACCGCCCCGAGTTCCCACGGTCGCACTCCTCCCTAGCCATTCCCGCGCTTTTCCGCTAGCGCTTCGCCGAATCGCTATGGGTTCGCGCAAGCTCGTCATCATCAGTCTGCTCGGCACGCAACTGGACCGGGGAATCGGCTCGCGGCGCTGGGAAATGTGGCGCCCTACGGTTTCGCTGTGCCAGCACGAGGAGCTTTTGGTGGAGCGGCTCGAGCTCTTGCACGACCGCAAATCCACCGCGCTGGCGGAGACGGTTGCCGAGGATATCGGGCATATTTCACCCGAGACGGAGGTGCGGCGGCATTTGGCCGAGTGCAAGGATCCGTGGGACTTCGAGGAAATGTACGGCATGCTTTCGGAGTTTGTCCGCGGCTACGCTTTCGATCCTGAGCGGGAGGAATACCTCGTGCACATCACCACGGGAACGCACGTCGCGCAGATCTGCCTCTTTCTCCTCACCGAGTCCCGTCGCCTTCCCGGGTGCCTCATCCAGACTTCTCCGCCCGATGAGCGCGAGCGCGGCACGCAAGGGCGCTACACGATCATCGACCTCGATCTCTCGCGCTACGATCGCATCGCGGCGCGTTTTGCGGAGGAACAAAGCGAAGCGCGCACATTCCTGAAGAGCGGCATCGCGACGCGCAACGCGGCATTCAACCAGATGATCGAGGAGATCGAACAGGTCGCCGTTGCCTCGAAGGAGCCAATTCTTCTCATGGGACCGACCGGCGCCGGCAAATCGTCGCTGGCGCGCCGCGTATTCGAATTAAAGAAGCAGCGGCACCAACTCGCGGGAGGATTTATCGAAGTGAACTGCGCGACGCTTCGCGGCGACACTGCGGCGAGCACTTTGTTCGGGCACGTGCGCGGCTCATTTACTGGCGCACAGCGCGATCGGCCTGGATTGTTGAGGACGGCGGATGGCGGGCTCCTCTTCCTCGATGAGATCGGAGAACTGGGCTGCGACGAGCAGGCGATGCTGCTGCGGGCGCTGGAGGAAAAGCGATTCCTTCCCGTAGGTGCCGATAACGAAGTGACGAGCGATTTCCAACTTATCGCGGGCACCAACCGCGATC
>CBHXZU010000790.1:0-3031 GCA_966125105.1 uncultured Prosthecobacter sp. | reverse complement strand
TCCTGCGGAGTGACGGCGTGCAGGAACGGCGCGAAGGCGAGCGCGGCGGCGGTGAGAGCGAGACGGTGCATTTAACGGAAATGTCGGGAGAGCGACGCCAATATCACACACTTTCCTCCGGTAAAGTGGAATTGTGATCAGTAAACATGCGTCAGTCACCGCACCACGATGTTCACGGACTTCGACCTCTCACGGGTTGATTCGCGCCCACAAACCACCTTCTTGCGAAGGTAGGTGCCTTCGATAATGCGCCCTGCCGAGGGAAGGGACTATGCATGCGGGGCGCCGCATATCATCAGCAGAGGGTTAGCTAACTCTCTGCTTGAATGTCATTCCCGTTAAATTAGACTTCAGGTCATGCAACCCTCCCCAGGACTTGCAGACCTGCTCCTCGCCGAACTTCCGTCGCTGGACAAATTCGATGGACGGCTCGCGGTTGTTCTCGGCTTGGCGATCATGGTCTTTGTGCTGCCACACTGGCTGGCAGCTAGGGCGCTCGCGCCCGAACCCACACCCGGTCGCATTGTCGCGACCGCGTTGATTCAGCTTGCGGCGGTTTTGGTCGCCATTGCCGCGCAAGGTTATGCGGTCTCGATCTTCGGATCCAACGGAGCGACGCTCGCAGGCATCGCGCTCGTCTTGATCTTCGCGCTGGTGACAGCGGCGATCTACGAGTTCGGCTTCGTGCGGGGGTTGGCCTACAACGCAATCGTTGCGGCCTTCATTCTGTGCGTGGGTTGGACGGCGGATCGCTTGTTTTACCGGGGCGAGGGCGGATTGGTCGCCCATATCTGGGGGTCGCCCGCGGCTTCCTTGGATGCGACGAAAGCAGCAGCTGCTTCGGCGGCGCCAGCGCAGTTGGCGCCGAAGTTGCCACCCGTTTCGGACGGTCCAGCTTCTGACTCATCACTGAAGTCGGCGTCGCTGCCGAAGCTCTTGCCGCCGGTGACTCCGCGCTATGCCACGGTGCAGGATGCGCAGGCGGCGGCGATAGCACGGTATCCGGATCTCGCAAAGGCGAGCAGTCCATTCAACCAGCGCTTCCTGGAGAAACATGCGGCCTATAAGGCAAAGCATGACCCCATCCTGGATTCGCCGGATTGGCCGATGAAGATTGCTACCGAAGTCGCGGGGGATCTCGCTGCTCGTTGATAGCGACGGGGCGTGTGTCCCGCGATTCGCTTGCAAACCACGCGTGACAAGTTAGCACGCGCGCATGGTTGCGCCCTCCCTGGGTCACGTAGTTCCCATGCTCGCGGATGCAAGCTTCACCCGCGCTGAAGTTACATTCATCGCCATCGTTTGCGCAGTTTTCCTGGTCGTGGCAGCGCTGGCGCACGGAGTGGCGGCACTGCTGCTCGTGCCGGATCGCACGTTGGGCCGAGTGGCCGCCGCCACCCTCTTGAACGCAATCGTCGGCGTCATGGCCATCTTCAGCGAACTCATGACTGAATCGCTCACGGGACCGAAAGGCAGCATTGGCGTGAAGATCGCGGTGTTCTGCGTGTTCGTCGTCCTGATGATGGGGATTTATCGGATCAATGTCGGACGCGCGATTGGCTACACCATGCTCGCCTCCGTAATTTTCAACGTGACGCTCATCCTGGTCGACCGGGTCGTGATGCACGAAGGCGGCATCATGGCGCAAAAGGCAAGAATTCAGGAAAGGATGTCGGCCGAATCATCAGCGACTGAGATCACGCAAAACTTCGCCAGTCTCCAGGAAGCGCAGGCCGCAGCAGTGCGGCGCTACCCGGAACTGGGAAAAGCGGGGAGCCCGTTCAATCAGCGGTTTCTGCAGAAACATGCGGCTTACAAAGCGAAGAATGATCCGATTCTGGGCTCGTTGGATTGGCCCATGAAGATTGCGGCGGAAGTGGCTGGGGAGCTGGCGGCTCGATGACCAACTCTTAAAGGGGTCCGTAAACGGGATTCGTGAGCCTTCGGCTCTGGTTTTTGATCAGAGCCAGCTCTATCACTTTGGGGCCTTGCACCCTTTGGCGGGCGGGCGCAAATAAGGGGTAATGCAGTCGCCTCTCTCGCTGATCGCCCCTTCCGGCCAGGTGCTTTCTCCTGACCAGGCGCGGAGCCTTGTTGCTTCCGCGCTGCCCGCTTCGAACTTCGCCGGACGGAAGATCCTCGTCATCGTGCCGGATGGCACCCGCACCTGCCCGCTCGGGCTCGTGTTCAAGGCGGCGCATGCGGCGATCGGCACGACCGCCAAGGCTTTCGATGTGATGATCGCCCTCGGCACTCACGTCCCCATGACGGAGGAACAGATCGCCGAGCGCCTGGAAATGACGCCTGAGGAGAGGGCCACCACTTACAAGGACGTCCGCTTCTTCAACCACGAGTGGGACAACCCCGCCGCGCTCCGCCAGATCGGCAAGATCACCAAGGAAGAGAGCCTGCAGCTCAGCGACGGCCTGCTCGCGGAGGAAGTGCCCGTGGAGATCAATGCGAAGCTCTACGAATACGATCACATCCTCATCATCGGGCCCGTCTTCCCGCATGAGGTCGTCGGCTTCAGCGGCGGGAATAAATACCTCTTCCCCGGCGTCGGCGGCGGCACCGTGCTCAATTTCTTCCACTGGCTCGGCGCCCTCGTGACGAACCCGATGATCATCGGCAACAAGTGGACGCCCGTCCGCAAAGTCGTGGACAAAGCCGCGTCGCTCGTGACCGTGCCGAAGTCCTGCCTGTGCATGGTGGTAAAGCCCGGCACAAATGAACTCTCCGGGCTGTTTGCCGGCGACCCGGTGAGCGCGTGGGACGCCGCGAGCAACCTCTCCCGCGAGGTGCACATCACCTACAAGGAACGCCCCTTTCACACCGTGCTCTCCTGCGCGCCGAAGATGTACGACGAGCTGTGGGTCGGCGGGAAATGCATGTATAAACTCGAGCCCGTCGTGGCCGATGGCGGCGAACTCATCATCTACGCCCCGCACATCCACGAGATCTCCGTCACGCACGGCGAGTTCATCCGCGAAATCGGCTACCACTGCCGCGATTACTTCACCGGCCAGCCCGG
>CBHXZU010000789.1:0-3043 GCA_966125105.1 uncultured Prosthecobacter sp. | reverse complement strand
GGTGCCGATGAGCCGCACCAAGCCGACGACATTGCCATCGGCATCCTTCAGCTCCGCCGCGTGCAGGCCGCGGGAGCTTAGGCCAGGCGCGTTGATAATGACCGTCCCGGTCGCGGTGAGTTGTTTGTCGGTCTCCGGCTCATCGTCAGCATCATTATCGTCCGGATAGGTGTAATCATCGCGGATTGTATAGGTGAACGTGTCGCCTGCGTCGGCGTCGTGAATCGGGGTGTATCTCACCTTATCTCCCTCGATCACCACGCGTCCTTGCTTGCCCTGCGTCACGCTGACGAGCCTGGGTTTATCCCCGTCCGGATCCCGATCATTTTTCAAGACATCGATGACGATGGAGGAATCGCCCAACAAGCGGACGGTATCGGTAACAGCAATGGGCGCCCGGTTGGCAGGTGTCGTAAATGTGGAGTCCGCACTGAGCGTCGGGTTCTCGTTTCCCACCGTCATGGCGCTCGCCCGGTAATGGTAGAGCACACCTCGCTCGAACGGCGCCGAATCGCTCTGCACGGTCGCCGACCAATCATTATCCGTCCCTTCCACCTTCGAAGCGCTGGCTTGGAAGCCATAACTGGTCGTCTTGCCGTAATCGAAGTTCACCGATGTCACGGCGCCGCCGTTGCCCACAACGGTCGCTATCAACTTTACTTTGGGCGGGTCGGGGACGTGTGCCGGGGTAAGAACAGGGGTCTTCAGCGTGATCGTGCTGTAGGGCGCGACAATAAACTGGGGCGTAGTGGCAAAATCCGTCGCGAGCGTTCCCTGTTTCGCCACCGCCCGCGCCACGTACGTGCGCCCTCCTGCCAAACCCGTGACATTGAAACCTCTCACCTGGCCCGCGACAGGCTGAATCTGTTCCTCCCTTTGCGTATAGGCCACAAGCCCGGTGCCGAGGTCGATGATCGAAAAGATCAGGTTCACCGTGGCCCCCCCGGTATCGAGCTTCACGCTGAACGCGATATCGCCCCCGGTCTGCGCCCCTTTTTCAACGGTGAGGCTGAAAGACGTCAGGGTGAATCTCTCCAACTTTGCGGAATCGTCGTCGTCGGTCCCGGGCGCCACTGAAGATTTCACCTCAACGTCGTAAGTCACTCCGTTTGTGAATCCATTCCATTCAAAGTTCGCGGTAGTCGCCCCTGCCGAAGTATCGACGGACTTCGTATCGACAAAGGCCGCGCCGGGCGGGCTCACGGGGGTGGCCGTGAAGGTTAAATCTATCGGCTGAGCCGATTGTCCCAGGCCCACGGTGAATCCGAGCGTCGAGCCAGACCGACTCGTTAATTCGAGACTCTTAATCTCATCCGCCGCCCACGCGACGTTCAAAAGGGCAAGGAGGGCGGCGAGAACAAATTTCATGCGGATACCAGATGCTGCGACAAAACGTCCAATGTGCAAGGACGGGAATGCAACCCTCGGGGCAAGGAAAAGTTCCGCCCCGCCCTTTTCACCCTGTAAAGACTCGTGCAATCTCCGCCACGCATGCGCCGTCTGCTCTCGATCATCTGCCTTCTCGCCGGGCTGACCTTTGCCGGGTGCGATTCGGCTCTGCAGCGCGCCGATCTCGCCGTCGTCAATGGCGCGGAGCCGGATTCGCTGGACCCCGCCAAGATCCGCGGCCAGCCCGAGGGACGCGTCGCCTACGCTCTGTTTGAAGGGCTTACCCGCTTTCGCGAGGATGGCGAAGTCGAGCCCGGCATGGCCGAGCGCTGGGAAATCTCGCCCGACGGAAAGCACTACACCTTCCACATCCGCGAGAATGCCAAGTGGAGCAACGGCGACGACATCACGGCCGAGGATTTCGTGTGGTCATGGCTGCGCGCCCTCCGCGAGCCGGAATGCGAGTACCGCTACCAATTCTATTACATCGTGGGCGGAGAGGCATACGGCGAAGCACTGACTTCGGCGAAACGTCCACCGGACAGTTCCGTGGCCATCCGCGCAAAGGACCGCAAGACCCTGGAGGTCGAATTGCGCAGCCCGACACCCTTCTTCGTGGATCTCTGCGCATTTTACACGCTCATGCCAATCCATCGCGCCACCGTGGAAGCCGCGGAGAAGGCCGGCGAATCGTGGATCCGCCCCGGACGCCTGGTGAATAATGGCCCGTATCTCCTGGCCGATTGGCGCCTGAGCGATCGCATTCGTCTTCAAAGGAATCCCAAATATTGGGACGCGGCGAACGTGAAGATGAACATCGTGGACATGCTGCCCATGGCATCTCCGAACACCGCGTTGAACTTTTACCACAGCGGTGTGGCGGACCTGATCCTCGACAAATCCATGGTGCCGACCTCCCTGGTGCCCGCCTTGAAGACGCGGCCCGACTATCATGCGTCACCGATTCTCGCGACCTACTTCGTGCGCTTCAATGTCACCCGCAAACCGTTCGACGATGCGCGCGTGCGCAAGGCGTTCTCGCTGGTGGTGGATAAACAATTGCTGACGGACAAAGTCACCCAGGCTGGAGAAGTCCCTGCCGACGCTTTCACTCCTCCCGGCACCGCCGGCTACCAGCCGCCGGCAGGGCTCGGCCCGCGCAATGTGGAACTCGCGCGCAAGCTCCTCGCCGAGGCGGGCTACCCGGGCGGCCAGGGCTTTCCTTCGGTAAACTACCTCTATACGAACCGCAGCGAGATGGACGACAAGGTGGCGGTGGAATTGCAGGCGATGTTCCGCGCCGAACTCGGGGTAAATATCCAGCTCAGCAAACAGGAATGGGCCACGTATTTGAATACCCAGAGCGCGCTGAATTACGACATGAGCCGCTCTTCCTGGGTCGGCGATTACAAGGATCCGAACACGTTCCTCGACATGTTCATGAGTGGCGGCGGGAACAACAACACCGGGTGGACGAATGCGAAATACGATGAGTTCATCCGTCAAGCCGCGAAGGAAACCGACCAGGCAAAGCGCTTTGAGCTCTTTCGGCAGGCAGAAACGCTCCTCGTGCGTGACGAGTGCCCCGTCCTGCCGCTCTACACTTACGTGGTGATCATGATGTACGATCACGACAAGCTCGGCGGCGTGCAGG
>CBHXZU010000788.1:0-3064 GCA_966125105.1 uncultured Prosthecobacter sp. | reverse complement strand
CGCGGCGGCGTGGGCGGCGCTCGAGTGGCTGCGCAATCTCGGCACGTTGAGCTTCGGCTGGAACCCGCTCGGCGTCGCGCTCCACAAGGACGTCTTCCTCATCCAGATCGTCGAATATACGGGCGTCTTCGGGCTTTCGTTCATGCTCGTCCTCGCGAACGTGATCGGCCTCATCACGGTCCTGCGCCTCAAGGCGGAACTCGGGCGCGTGCGGCTGCGTCCGCACTTCGATTTCAGCCTCACCGTGGCGCTGATCGTCGTGGTCTTCAGCTACGGCGTGCGCGTCGTCGCAAAAGGATTGCCGGACAAAAAGGCGGAACTGCGCCTCGTCAGCCTGCAGCCAAACGTGCCGCAGGTGTGGAAACTCGGGCGCGGAGAGCACGATGCGGAGATCTTCACGCGCCTGGAGCAATTGCACGGGATCGCGGAGCAACTGCAACCGGACCTCACGCTTTGGCCCGAGGCCTCGGTGCCCGGCGGCATGCTCGGCAGTGAAGACGCGCTGAAGTTCGTCGAAGGCCTTGCAGGCAAAGTGCCGGCGCTGCTGCTCGGCACGGACGATTTTCAGCGCGATCACAACAGCGCCGTGCTGCTTTACCCTGGGCAAAAGACTGCTCCTTTTTACGACAAGCAGCACCTCGTTCCCTTCGGCGAGTTTCTCCCCTTCCGACCGCTTCTGGGCTGGGCGTTCGGCGATCTCGTGCCCGGCGACTTCGCTCCTGGCGCGGAGGTTGGAGTATTCGCTCTCCCAAAACCGCAACTCAATCTCGCGCCGCTGATCTGCTTCGAAGACACGGACGGAATCCTCGCGCGGCTGCCGGTCCAACGCGGAGCACACGTGCTGATCAATCTCACCAACGACGGTTGGTTCGGCCAATCCGCCGGGGCCGAAACGCACTTCATCAACTCGATCTTCCGCGCCGTGGAAAACCGCCGCCCGCTGCTGCGCTGCACGAATACCGGGGTAAGCGGGTCAGTGGATGCCTTGGGCCGTCCCGAACGTTGGCTGGATCCCTTCACCCAAGGCGCGATTCTCCGCTCGATTTCCATCCCAACCGACCCACCGACGACCTTCTACACACGTCACGGCGAAGTCTTTGCCGCGAGCTGCCTTGGCCTCAGCGTCATCGCGATCGCGGGCCGCATCGTGATGCTCAGACGGCGAAAGAAGAGCTGAAGGCGAGCGACTCCTGAAATCGCTCCATCACCGCCTTACTGCTTCGGAAGCAGGATGGGAAATGGCGGATCGTACTTATTGCACCGGATCCGCAAGGCATCGCCTTTCTTCAATTGTTTATAAAAGATAACCTGTTCGCGATTATCCCCCTTCACCAGAATCCCGCCTAACTCGGTTTTCGACAGCTTCCGCCAACCTTTCTTTTTGAAATAACTTTCGTTCCAGTCCTCCTCGTCCCACTTGCCCTGCGTGTTGCCTTGGTAATCGTAATTGCACGCCACCATCAGGTATCCGTCCCCGGTCACCTTGATATCTGCAACGCCGTTCGTGCCTCCCTCCGCCGGCATATAGACCGTGGCTTTGTATTTCGTAAGTTGTGCCGGCACCCGCGCCCATCCTTTCTTGTCCGGGCTCTCCACGAGCGGCGTCGGCTGCATGTTGACGACTTCGATTTGCGCCGGTGTCCGCTTCATCCCCTCAAAGTCGGCGGCGTAACTTGCAGGTGTGAGCGCAGCGCAAACGGCAAGGATCCGAATGGTTGAATTCATGGGGTTGCGCGCGAGGCAATCAAGATTCCGGAACGCAGGCAAGGCCGAGTAATCCAGTATCCGCTCCCGTTGTTGCGCCATTTCCGCCGCAAGTCAGGAGCCGGGAGATACCGTTTCCACTCATTCGATTCCGCTACCGCCTTGATCGCGCGATTCCGCTCGATCAATAACGCCCGCATGTATCGTTCGAGACAAAGGGCATCGACCATTCGGCCAATGATCCCGAACGGCGATGCGAACGAGAATACGTCGCGCATTTCGGTGCCCGCGGAAGTCTCGGCGAAATAATGATGGTGCTCCACGCGGCGGAAAGGGCCGCTCACCATCACATCGGTAAAATGCGCCGGACACTCAAACTCGCTGATCCGAACCCTCAATCTGAACCAGATCCCGAAGTGCCGGGCGCGCCACGTCACTTCTTCACCCAAGCCGATCAGCCCTGAGGTAACACCCCTGATCGCCTGCTCTTTCGAACCGGACAAGGATGCGGCGTGCAGATCGATGCTTCGGGAAAGATCGAAGACCCTTTCGCGAGGCGCTCGGATCAAGGTGACGAGTTCAACCGTGGGCATGGTTCTATTCGATTAAGCCTCCGCTCGAAGGTCCAACCCGCCCTGGTCCTGCCATCAGGCCAACTCTCGCTTCGCCCGGAGGATGACTCCGAGAATCAGGCAGACCACGAAGATCATTAGGCCAAGGCACAGAAACCATACGGGCAGCGCGAGATCTCGGGATGACCGCCCGAGCCACGCCACCAGGTAGACGAAAGCGATGAATCCCACGTAGAGGGCGCGCCGGTTTGAGGCCGTTCGCGCAAGGTCAAAACGCTCGCGGCTGTTCGCAAAGTCCATCACCCCGCCCAGGAGCGTCCACATCATGACGCAATCCAGAACCAGTCGAACGTAACTCACTGCGACCGCGAATTCGCCGCGAATGAAGTATTCGGCGAGGGCGATCAGGGTGAGAAAAATGCTGCATGTGCTGGCCACCCCGAATCGGCGAGAGACATTGCCCAGACCTGCGCATCCCAATCCGACAAGGATATAGCCGATGAAATCCGGCAGGATATCGATCCCATTGATGGTGATGTCGGTGATGGCGAGGAGAAGTCCCCAAAAGATTTGCAAGAATCGGGAAGCCACGGACCGCGCAGAGTGTCGGGCGATTCTGCCGGCGACAATTCGAATCGATTAGGCCGCCGTCATAAACGGCTCGGGGAGGTCCCTTTCACCGTGAATGGGACCTCCATGGGTGTCAGGGAACTCCGTTTCACTGTGAAAAACACCTCAAGGAGTCTCATGGCGATCCCGCTAACGGGGAAAAAGAGAGCAAAGAGTCT
>CBHXZU010000787.1:0-3075 GCA_966125105.1 uncultured Prosthecobacter sp. | reverse complement strand
AAAAGTGGAGGCGAGGGGAGTTGAACCCCTGTCCTGGCCATCTTCACCGCAAGCTTCTACATGCTTAGCTCCGCTTTTGCTTTAGCTCCGGCAGCGCGAACGGGCGCGCCCTGCCGGACCGAGTGTCCTACGTAACGATCTCACTCCCCGGGCGGTCACTCCCCTGAGAGCCAGCCTGCTGGTGTCGCGGATCGGCCTAGCAGGCGTTGGCCGATGCGCGTCGTGGCTAATTAAGCCGCGAGAGCGAGTTCTTCGTTGTAGTTCGCGTTTATGTTTTCTCCAGTGGATTTAACGCGGCCAACCAGAGTTCCGCGGCATGCGACCGGCGACTCCAACAGTCAGTCGAAACCAGTACGCCCCCTTTCGAGGAAGTCTCACTCTATGCCAATTTCCTAGTGGCGCAATAGGAAATAGGCGGATTTGCGCTTTCCCCCGCCCTTTCGGCGCGCTACTTTGCGCCCGTGAAACTCCTCCGAATGCTCCTGATCGCGGTGCTGCCGCTGACTCTCGCCGCGTGCGCTTCTTCCGGGAAGAAGCCGAAGAGCACGGCCCGCATGTACGATGGGGACGAGAGCCCGCACATCCGCATGTACGAGGAGGCGGAGGCGCCGGGCAGCAGCCTGCATAACTGATGCGGCTGTCGAAGAAGGCGGAATACGGCCTGCGGGCGTTGGTGGCGATTGCCAAGGAGCCGAAGCGATCCTGGTCGATCCAGGAACTGGCTGCGCAGGAGCGGATTCCGATCAAATTTCTCGAACAGATTCTCCTGGGGCTGCGTCATGCGGGGGTGCTGAGCAGCAAACGCGGCGTGGGTGGCGGGTATACGCTGGTCCGCACGGCGGACCAGATTCGGTTGGGAGATGTGATCTCGGTATTCGATGGCCCGCTGGCGCCGGTCCCCTGCTCTGTGGAGAAGCCGGTGGAGCATTGCACCTGCCCGGATCCGCGCACGTGCCCGGTGAGGCTGACCATGACCCAGGTGCGGCAAGAAATCGCGTCGGTGCTGGGGGATCGGACGATCGAGGACATGGTGCGCCTTGCGCCGGGACCGGCGCCGATGGCGTTTGAAATCTGACTCGGCGAATCCGGAACGAAGCGGATGCTGGGGGGAGTTTTTAGTTCCGACCAGATGGTCGCCGGGCAACGTCCGACGTCGAACATCCAACATCCAATTGGATGGTGGAAGTTAACGGCGCCGAGGTAGGCACGTGCTCCACTCCTCGACCCGACCCCAAGTCAGTTTCCCGCCTTTCTCAGCTCCGCCCTCAAGGCTCCCGGTTGCACGCAAAGCGGACGTGACGGGCGGGATTTCTCTTCCGCCTCATCACGTCCACTGCAGAGCGTCTCCTGCGTTTAGCCGGTGCCGGCGTTGCTCACCGCCTGGCTGGCTCCAGGGAGCGGCCTAGCTGCCGCTTGGCGGCGGCGTGCTGCCACTTCCGCTGCCAGATCCATCGTCAGCAGGAGCTTTCTCCCTCGTGGGGCGCGCGATGCGGCGCGCCGTTTTCCAGGCGGCAAGCAGCACAGGGTCGTTGCGCCGGGCGGCGGTGATGATCGAGTCCAGCTGGCGCAGGATGGCCACGCCGCGGCGCCCTTTGGCCTTGATCCCGGCCGTTGCGCCGGAGCGGTTGATCAGGCCCGAATCGCGGGTGGCGATGGCGTCCTCGGCCGCGTCCACCTTGGCGGTAAACGCAGCGAGAAAACCCGCCGGCATGCCGTGATCGGTGAAGAGCGCTTCCTGCGCAGTGGCGTTCGTGGCGAAGGCGCGTGCTTGCGCGGTGATGTTCGCGTAGCTGCGCGAACGCGGCATGCGGAACTGCTCCTTCACCGCGGGGAACGCAACCGGGTTGAGGCCGAGCGCAATGCGGTTCATCACCCGCATGTCACCGACCAGGTCGGCGAACGCCTGTTTGCGTTCGTCGGAACCGCCGCGGAAGCCGGTGAAGGCGGTTGCCTGGAGGGCGAGATCCGCATTGATGCCGGTGACGATGCCGCCGAGCTCGGTGAAGAGCGTGGTGGCAAGGGCGACCGCCGGCAGGAGCGGATGGTCCTCGTTGTAGCGCAGCGAACGTCCGAAGGCGTCCACTTGAGTTTGATCGAGACGATTCATGGTCTCTCCTTTCTTTTGGAAGCCAGGTCCCCTCGCCTTCGAGCCGCCCGGCACGCGCCGGGCTGGAAAGCTCAAAGAGAAACGAGATTCCCCAGCTTCGAGTCACCGTAAAACCTGCCGAAGGGCCGGAGTGATCGGCTGGGCTCATACTTTTCAGATTTGAGGCCGCGGATCTTGGTTAGTTCCTCGGAACCGCCACTTTGGCGGCCCATGGGTTCCAACCCCCAGGCAGGTCATTGATGACGCCGCACAGCATGCCGCGTTTGGTCACGAAGCGGAAGAGACTACCGGTGTGAGCAAAATAAAGCGCTCGCGGGCAGCGCGATGCGCGGCGCACGACTCTCCTCCAAACGCTTGCTCAATGCTTACGCCCTCCCGCGCGGCCTGATTTTGAGGAGCGCTGGAAGTCAATCGGCTGGATTCCAGCGCGGAGCTCCGCCGTATGTCTTCTTCGATCTAGTAAAAAGTCCGCTCTCCGGTGTGGATTCAGGAGAGTCGAAGGTGTGTCCTGCCAATGGTCGCGCGCCTAGTACTTGCCCGCGTTTCGGCTCTCCCCTGCACTCATGAAAGTCTTCCACGTTTCGCTCGCGCTATGGCTTCTCGCGATCGCGGTTGACGCGGCTCCGATCCGCGTCGTCCTCATCGGAGGATCGCAAGTCCTCGGAGAGAACCTCCGTGCCGCGGGCGCGACGGTCGCCGCAACGGCGGTGCCGACCGATGCGGAACTCCAGGATGCGGATGTGGTGGTTCTGTCCAGCCCGGACTGGAAGCAGGCAGACCCAAATCTGCGCGCGCCCATCGAACGATTCACGCAACGAGGCGGTGGCCTCGTCGTGCTGGGTGGCGCGGTAAACTCGGGTAGCTGGATCAAGTCGCTCGCCGGCGGGGCTGCCACCGGGGACAGCCGTCGCTTTTCGAGCCTGATGATGTTTTATCCCCTCACCGATGCCGATGCGATCACCCGCGAC
>CBHXZU010000786.1:0-3079 GCA_966125105.1 uncultured Prosthecobacter sp. | reverse complement strand
ACGCCGACACTGGGCTCTCCCTTGAGGAAATGCGCTATGGCCGTTTAACATTCATGGGCACGGCATTTTCCGGTGATTCATCCAGTTTCCGGACGATCACTTCGAACGCCCCAATCTGTTTGATCACCACCCGGGCTCCTTTGGCGATGTATCCCAACTCGGACCGGGCGTTTCGTGCCTCTCCATTTACCGAGATCTTTCCGCAAGGCTTCAGATCACTCAGAGCTACGGCTTCGACTTCGCGAATGTTATCCGCGTCATGTTTAACGAGCTGACCCGCTTTTCGCAAAATCACCTGCCGCCGGGACGCCAGCCAAAAAAGCCATTCGTAGATCAACTGCCCCACGACACCAACCGCGACCGCGAATGCGCCGGTAAAGTCGAACGCAACCAAAGCAAAACCGAATCCCACGACGCTTGCGAAACCGGTAGCAGAACGAACTCCTAGCAGCGCGAAGAGTCCGTGAAAAATGGCAACGAGGAGAAGTAGCCTTAGCAATATCCAATGAGGCTTCCTCCACTGGATGCGCACCAATCGATTGCGCGACTTCCGAGTCCCGAGCCAGAGACCCGCAGCACAAACCACGAAAGCCAGCGCCGTTGAAAAGTAATCACTCATGCCTCAGCGAGAACCCGTACACTCGAGAGAAGCACTTCTCAACTCTCCGAAACCGCACTCGGATTCCCAAAACCAGAAAGTCCCCCGACGAGTCCGCACAAAAACGCGCCCGGCACATCTCTGCACCGGGCGCGCTGATCGGCTGATTTCCCGAAGATGGGAGCGCATCTGGAGTGCAACATTCGCGGCGAATGGAAAGTCAAAGCCGTTCTGGCGAACCGCACCGCGGCGCAAGCGTGCTTTCGGTGGCCTCCTTTTACCCGCTTCACAATATTTTTGGACAACCTCTTACTTCTTATTGGCGCCCACCGAAGAGACCGTTCCCTCAAAGTTTACAGTGAAATGCACTCCATCTGGAGTGGCGAGACTGAAATCCGCCGATCCATCGGCACCTTCGAAACGCCCTGTGCCGCCGTCGAACGTGTAACTGCCTACAACCGTATTTGGCGAAGTGAACTGGCCCTCGACTGTTCCGAAGAGCTGGTCGCCGTTCGCGGCAGTAAAGACGACCGTTCCAGTAAAGCTCCCGGCAGCCGGATTGAGGAGTAAACTTTCCTCGCGAGAGAATTGCCCGAGTTGCGTTGCGTAACCGCTCGCAAGGACTGTCACAAGGATGCCGCCAGGACCGGGTGAGGCGCTAACGATTGCGCCTGCAGCGTTCCCCTTGAACGGCACCGGCTCAGCGGCCCGCGCGCAATAGGGCGCGAAACCGAGCGTGAACGCCGCCAGCGCGAGCGTGAGATACCTAGCCAGGCGACCAGTTAGCGATTTTGTGGTGGTGGTTTTCATTGGGTTTTCTTTCGTTCTTCATGTTGTTGGTGCGCACAGAAAGGGTGGTCCGGACACGAAGCTCAGCGACTGCGGAGCGCGGTGAGCGGGTAGCTGGCTCAATAACACCAGGAGCATCGGCCGCAGAAGGCGTGACGCCGCATCGGTAGCTCGGACCGCGGGCAGAGCGGCTCACCAGCCCAAAAAGGCATTTTCTGGGAGCGGATGGAGATTTCCATCGCATGCCGCGAGGCTGCTCCTCGCTGGGATAAGGAGCAAGCATTTCGTGAATCGCGAATGACTAATTTGCCGGCCCAATTCGGCGCCCGCGCCTCCGCGTGAGAATCCAACCGGCGCCACACAGCCCAAGGACCATGGTGGATGACTCGGGAACATACGCATAGCGCATTGAGTCGATCGCTACATTATCAGAAATGCTCGTATGAAAGGTCACTTCCGTCAGCGGCACATCGCTCGTGAACCCGAAGAAAATTTCGTTGCCGTTAGGCAGAGCAAACTCCTCGACGGTCTTCGCAATGAGGAAAGAATCCCCAGCAGAAGTGGTCATTGTGAGCTCCTGTTTCAAATAGGCTGGAAAATCGCCGAAATCGATGAAGTCGAGCGAAAGAGCCGTGATGGGCTGCGCAAATGTGAGCAGCAACACGCGGGCGTTAAACGCGAGGTAATACGTGCCGCTCGTGGCGTGCTGCCCTTGAGTGGGGCCGGTGGTGAGAATGCCAAAACCGTACGATTGGCTGCTGCTGAGAGTAAAAGGGCCGACGACCGTTGGTGGATGATTCTCGAACGCCAACGGCGGCAATTGCTCAAAGCTTTCGATATCCACGGACCCGGCGGCCGCTGCGAACGAAGAGAGATTCGTATAGGTGACGATCGCCGAGGTAAGGCGCGAAGATAGAAATCCCACAAAGGTGAGGACAACCGCAGCTTGCACGTGAAGGCAAACGCGCATGCATCCAAGGCGATCCCGATCACCTCCTTTCGCAAGAACCGGCGAACTTCGGACTTCAGAATTACAGCCGTGCAAATACTTCCGTTTAGGCCCGTCTGGAATCATAAATCGGGCGAGAAAGATGCGCTCAGGGAGGGGATCTGGGGCTTTCATTGGCAAGCAGGAAACGGCATTGCTTTCAAAACGTCGCCAACTTGATTACGGCCGCTACCTACATAACCTTAGGTGCGAGCGATCATGTGCAACCCCTAGGAAGCAGGCCGGCCAGCCGCAATGGGAGTGATGACAGTCTTTCCCTTTGGACTCCAGCGAAGGCCGACGAGCGAGCCGCTCTCCCGATCGGCCACAAACGCCATCACGCCGCGGCCGAGCCCGCTGGGTCTGCCCGTACGCTCCAGCACTTGCGCCCGTTTGTCATTGGGCCGTGAATCATCCGCATGAGGTGACGACGTCGAATCGTACACCGCGACTACCCACGATCCATCCACCCCTGAGACCGGGATGCCACCGATGATCACGGCATGGCCGACTGCGGATTCCGTCTTGTGCTCCCACGCCACCACATCACCCGGCCGCAATTCAGATGCCTTGGTGACCGCCTGCCATCCCGGTTGCGGTTTCTCCGAAAGACTCGCAAGGAACGCCTGATACCGTGGAGGACTCGGGATGCGTCCCTTCGCAATGCCAGTCGCCTTGAAAGCCGAATCCCAGGCCTGCGGTGC
>CBHXZU010000785.1:0-3089 GCA_966125105.1 uncultured Prosthecobacter sp. | reverse complement strand
CGAGGGTATCGAGAGTGCTTTGCTCGACGGTGTCTTCCGCCAGCATAGCGAAGCCAGGGTCAAACGGCCGCTGGAGATTCGCCCAGGCAATCGTCTGGGTGAGCACGCCCGCGGTGGCGTAAATGTGCGCCGGCTTGCGAAACTGTTTCGCCTCCACGCGCAGCTCGATATAGCGCTCGAGCCGAGTGAGGAGTTCTTTTCGTAGCCCGAGCACGAAGACTTCTACGAGGCCTGGAAACTCGAGCGCGGAGCGGGTGAGGAGGATCAGCCCCATTCGATGGCGGCGCATGAGTTGATATTGCTCGCGCAACACGTCCTCCAATTCCCGGCGCGGATCCTTTGCGCGCTTTTTCGTGAGCGCGGCATCGAGAATTGGCCATTGCCCCTCGCGTCCGAAAGACTCGCGCAAAAACTCCACCGTCGCGCCGGGTCGCGGCGTCTTTACGGGGATCTCCAATTGATCCAGCCACGTCGAGTCGTCGGACGCCGTGTAGCGCACGACTAAATCGAACAGCGCTTCCTTGCCTTCGACGTAAAGATAGACCGTTCCCACCGCCACGCCCATCGCCTTGGCCACATCGGCCACCTGCGAACGCTCAAATCCATCGCGGCAGAACACACTCAATGCCGCCTCCATGAGTTCGCGAAGTCGCTTGCCGGAGATGTCCGCTCGGAGCCGTGGCATGAGCGTGTTTGAAAACTGAATGAGTGATTCAGTCAACATATTTCATGACGGATTTCAGCCCTGCCGGCGCGTACTGGAAGACCGGCTGCGCATATAGTTCGGCCTGCTCTTTCGCGACGACACCAGCAGCGCGGCTATCCCATCATGCCCCTCGCAGGAACCCGTAGAGATCGACAGGCCCCTAACTCGCAGCCTCTCCAAACGCTCTCGCAGGTCGTCCAAACGTCCTCGCGGCTCCTCCAAACGTCCTCGCAGCCTCTCAAAACTGACTCGCAGGTCTCCAAAAGTGACTCGCAGCCTCGCAAAACTGACTCGCAGCCCTCCAAAACTGACTCGCGGGCTCTCCAAACACGCTCGCAGGTCTCCCAAACGTCCTCGCAGCTGCCCCAAACACGCTCGCAGAACAGAGGAATTAAGCATCAGCTTCCCGTTGCTTCCACGCAAGCGCCTCTCGTTGAGGCGCAGTGTCGCAAAGCTGAGGTAGCCTCCGTCAAGCGGGGCTGGCTTTTCACCTCCCGATTCACAGATCTGAAGCCCTCCGCGTGGCCCGTTCGTGTGATGATTGCGACATACCGCGGGTGCAGGGCTGCCGATTCGCCTTGGCTCGATCGCATCGGTCATGATTCCTCCCCAGCGTGAAGTTTCTCGCTGCTGTTGCGCTGCCGCTCTACTTGCTCGATCAAGCCACCAAGTGGTGGATCGCGACGCATTACGCGCTCAACTCCACCCTCCCGCAGCTTCATAACGTAGTGGAAAAGACGGCCGATCGGCCGCTCATGACCGAGGTGATCCCGGGGTGGTTCAACATCGTCTACCACGCGAATACCGGCGCGGCCTTTTCCATGGGGACGGGGAACAATGGCTTTTTCATCGGGCTGTCCCTCGTGGCCTTCGTCGCGCTGCTCGTTGCTTGGAAGAGAAACGTCTTTCCCGACAAGTTTTCGCGCTGGGGCGTGGCCTTGATCATCTCCGGGATTCTGGGAAATGTAACGGATCGGCTCATCCACGGATACGTGGTGGATTTCATCCAAGTGGACCTCCACGTGAAGTATGCGAACCCTTGGCCGACCTTCAATGTGGCGGACTCCTGCATCTTCATTGCGGCGGGGCTTTTCATCATCGCGGGGATCAAGGATGCGAAGCGGCCCAAAGAAACGGTGAAATAGAACATGAAAAGTCGCGCGTGACGGGAAGCGCGCTGGGAACGCTGAGCCCAGCTCGGCCGAGGAATGAGCGCTCGGGTTGGCGCAGTTCTCCAGACGAATGCCGAGCTGGGGCTCGGCGTTCCCAGGAAGGTTGCCGCCTGACCGGGCCTTCAGGACGATTGCGACGTCACGCACGTGTGATCCTTGCCTTCTACGGAGGAGCCCGCTAGCGTGCGCGCCCTTTTACTTATGAGCAGAGAGCCGTCGAAACATCCGGGTAGCCTTCATCGCAAATGGTCACGGCAGATCGTCGACGGTCCTGAGCGCGCGGCGAGCCGGGGAATGTTGCACGCTGTTGGCTTCGCCCGCGAAGACTTCAAAAAGTCCCAGGTCGGCATCGCCAGCACCTGGAGCATGGTGACTCCCTGCAATATGCACATCGACAAACTCGCCCGTGAGGCGGAGGCCGGTGTGGGTGCGGGCGGCGGCAAGGGTGTCATCTTCGGCACGATCACGATTTCCGACGGCATCTCAATGGGGACCGAGGGGATGCGGTATTCGCTCGTGTCGCGCGAGGTCATCGCCGATTCGATCGAAACCGTGATGGGCTGCGAAATGTTCGACGGCCTCGTGGCCATCGGCGGTTGCGATAAGAACATGCCGGGCTGCTTGATCGCCATGGCGCGCCTGAACCGCCCGGCGGTTTTCGTCTACGGCGGCACGATTTTGCCGGGCTGCATCACGGGCATTCTCGCCGAAAAGCGCCTCAATAAAGAGCGTGCCACGTTGCTGGCGGACAAGCCGCTGGACATCGTTTCGTGCTTCGAGGCGGTGGGTAAACATGCCGCGGGTGCGATCGATGAACGCGAGCTCGCTTTGATCGAAGAACACGCGATCCCGGGCGCGGGATCCTGCGGCGGCATGTACACGGCAAACACGATGGCCAGCGCAATCGAGGCGCTCGGCATGTCCTTGCCGAACAGCTCGGCGCAGAACGCGGTTTCGAAGGAGAAGTCGATGGATGCCCGCGCGGCCGGCGTGGCGGTGGTGGAGATGATCAAACGCGGCCTCCGTCCGAGCGACATCCTCACGCGCGAGGCTTTTGAAAATGCGATCACGGTCGTGATTGCGCTCGGCGGCTCGACGAATGCGGTGTTGCACCTGATTGCGATGGCCCATGCGGCGAACGTGAAGCTCGAACTCGATGACTTCACCAAGATCGGCAAGAAGGTGCCGGTGCTCGCGGATCTCAAGCCGAG
>CBHXZU010000784.1:0-3092 GCA_966125105.1 uncultured Prosthecobacter sp. | reverse complement strand
AGAGTTGCTGTTATCGATCAGAAGGAATTCAGCCGATGGCATTGGCGCGGTTGTGGTTCGGCGAACCGCAGTGTGTCCACGAAATACGGTGTGCCTTGACGCTGGCACGCTCCGTGCGACCGTGGGCCGCCCAACATGGTTCGCCGGATCGCCTCTGCACTCTGCCTCGCTTTAGCCTCGCTACCCGCGCAGGCTGTCGTGGTGGCGCTGAGCAATGACCCGATGTATACGCAGGCGCCTGCGAGCAATGACTTTGGATTCGCAAACGTGGGAACGGTCCACAATACGATCGCAGGGATCCCGGCGAGCGGCGTTTACCTTGGCGACGGATGGGTAATTACCGCCTTTCACAATGTCACGAGTAACGGGTCCAACTTTGCATTTGGACCGGTCACCTTTGGCGGATTCGCGTATGCCGCCGATCCCTCAACTGCTACGCGCTTGCACAATCCGGACAATAGTCTCGCCGACCTGGCGATGTTTCGGCTCACGAGCGATCCTCCTTTGCTCGGCGCAAGTCTTTCGGGCAGCACGCCGGCGCGGAACACCGCAGTGCGCATGATGGGCAACGGGCTGGATCGGGAACTGAATGAAACGGGTTGGGACGCGAGCTGGGTGGAAGTGGGTCCGGCAGGCGTGCATCAAGGCTACGACCTCATCAGCTCACGGACCATGCGGTGGGGAACAAATGCCATCAGCACGAATGCGAGTTCACTCGTCACGCTGAACACCGGCTTCGGGACTGTGCGCGCGTTTGGCCTCAACTTCGACCGGAATCTCGGCGAAGCGGTTGCGACGACCGGAGATTCCGGCGGAGGTGTTTTCGTGGAAAGTGGAGGCAGTTGGCAGCTCGCAGGGATCATGGTCGCCGTGGCTCCACTGTCGGGGCAACCGGCCGGCACCGTCGCTTATGACGACGTCACTTACGCCGCGAACATTGCGACCTACCGGGCCGAGATCCAGGAAACGATGGCCTTGGTTCCGGAGCCATCCACCGCTGTGCTACTGCTCTCGAGTTTCATCTTTCTCCCGCGCCGCCGCGCAAGGACACAGTCTTAAGCGGCCGGTTTGGCAGGTTGGATTGGGAGCGCTTTGGTCGCGATTGGCAGGACGGCTTCGGCCCAGCGCCGGTGCATGATTCCGGAGGGATGCAAGCCGTCCGGCGCGAGCAACTCGGGCTTGGTCCGCGCCTCGCGTGAAATCGGCGTGATGCCGATATAGTGCACGCGTGCCGCAACCGCGCACTCCTTCTCCATGCGGTTGAACTGTTCGATTTCCGACGTGATCCGGTCAGTGTCGCGCCCGGCGGCAAAGGGCGTGACGCCCCAGTCGGGAATTGAAATGACGATGACGCGGGACGGAGCATTCCCCGCGAGAATCACCGCCTTGGCCAACAGCTTCTGGAATGCCGCTCGGCATCCGTCCGGCGAACGCCCGCGGAATTGATCGTTCACTCCGACCATCAACGTCACGAAACTGAACGGCCCGTGTTCGTTCGATGCGTCTACCGCGTCTTGCAACTCATCGATTGTCCAACCCGTGCGCGCGATGATCTTCGGATCGTCCAGTGAAAACCCTTTTGCTCGCGCCATCGCGGCGAGTTGCACTGGCCAGCGCTCCTCTTCCCTTACGCCCTCGCCGATCGTGTAGGAATCGCCGAGCGCGAGAAAGGTGTTGGACGACGCCGCGCCCATGGTCGGCTTTCGTGGACTGGAGCAACCAGCAAGGGCAGACGCCAGTGTGACGCAGGATGCAAGGAATCGTCGTCGCCCAAAGGGCAGGGTGGACCTCGAAACCAGCGATTCCATGTGATTACAGGTCCAACGGCACGCCCGGGTCCGGGACGATGACCTGCATTTCTGGCAAGTCGCCGCGCAGGGTCTCCGCGAGCCATTGCACGGATGCGGGATCGCCATGCACGAGCACCAGCTTCTTCGGCTTCGCTCTGCCGACGTAATCGCGAATGGACTCACGGCTCGCGTGCGCGCTGAAGTTGAACTTCTCGATGTGGCACTTCACGGGCTCGGGTTCGTGGTCCTGTGCCAACGAAACGAGATCGCCGGGCTGCGCGGCTTGAAGTATGCCTCCCGGGCTTTCCGGGTCCGCATAGCCGACGAAGAGAATGCTGTGCTGGGGTTGGCTGAGGAACTGCCGTGCCACGATGTTTGAGAGCGTTTTCTCGGACATCATGCCGCTGCTGAGGGCGAAAATGCGGCCCGGCCGAATCCGAAGTTCCCCCACGTTGCGCCCGCTCACCACGTACGGCGCTACGTTGTCCATGATATCAAATCCCTTCTGCAGCCGCGCCGATCGGTCGGCCAGCTTGTCGTAGATTTCCGTCAGTTTTGCGCCCAGGCCGCCGATGTAGATTGGGCAATCGCGCCGCAATTGTCCGCGGAGTCGAAAGCCATGGAACATGGCGAGGAGTTCCTGCGTTTTGCCCAGCGCGAATAGCGGAATCAATACCGCGCCCCCGCGGGCAAAGGTGGCATTGATCGCGTCGGCCAGGCGATCTTCCTCTCCGCGCCGCGTGAATCCGGGCGGAGTTGCGCGATCGCCGCGCGTGCTCTCCATGATCATCACGTCGCACGGCTCGCTGGCGAAATCGGGAAACCGGGCGGCGCGCGAAATGGTCTGGTCATCGAACTGCACGTCGCCTGCGTAGAAGATCGTCTGCCCGTTGCTCCGAATCAGTGTCCCGACGCTGCCGAGGATATGCCCTGCATCGTAGAATTCGACGGTGACTTCGTTGGGGTCGCCTCGCCCCACCCGTTCCCCGTGCAGATCGAATTGCTGGTGCAAGGGCATCCCAATCCAGCGCCGCGTATTCCCGTCGACCTCCTTGTGCGTGAAAAGAGGGTACTCCGGCGGCCCGCCATCCGTCTTCTCCGCGATCATCACGTTGATCGAGTTGTGCAGCATCACATCGCCGATCATCCGCGTGGCTTCTGTCATCAGCACAGGCGCGCGGGATTGGCGCCGCATCGCGACCGGGAGGGATCCGATGTGATCCTGGTGCGCGTGCGACATGATGATCGCGTCCACGGAATCATCCGGCACGAGGTCCAGGCGGGGAAGTGTCGCAAATCCCT